>NZ_JAKFEF010000039.1:0-3248 GCF_036675785.1 Aromatoleum sp. | reverse complement strand
GGGATCTTGTCCTCGGCGCAGGTGGCCAGCTCCTGGATGTTCATCTGGATCGAGCCGTCACCGGCGATGCAGACCACCGTCTGGTCCGGGCAGCCGACGGCGGCGCCGAGCGCAGCCGGCAGGCCGAAGCCCATCGTCCCCAGCCCGCCGGAGTTGATCCACCGGCGCGGCTGGTTGAAGTGGTAGTACTGCGCCGCCCACATCTGGTGCTGGCCGACGTCGGAGGTGACGATCGCGTCGCCGCCGGTTGCCTCGTAGAGCGCCTGCACCATGAACTGCGGCTTGATCTCGGCGTCCGTCGAGTCGGTGTAGCCGAGCGGGTACGTCTTCTGCCAGCCGCGGATCTTCTGCCACCACTCGTCGATGCGCGACGGGTCGACGTCCAGCGCCCGGTACTCCTTGACGAGCTTCGTCAGCACGCTCTTGGCGTCGCCGACGATCGGGATGTGCGCCGGGACCGTCTTGGAGATCTCGGCCGGATCGACGTCGATGTGGATGAACTTCGCGTGCGGCGCGAACTCCGACAGCTTGCCGGTGATGCGGTCGTCGAAGCGCGCCCCGATGCAGCAGATGAGGTCGGCTTCGTCCATCGCGTAGTTCGCCGTGCGCGTGCCGTGCATGCCGAGCATCCCGAGCCACTGCTTGTGCGGCGCCGGGAACGCGCCGAGCCCCATGAGCGTGCACGTCACGGGGAAGTTGTCGCTCGTCGCGAAGTCGACGAGCTCCTTGGACGCGTTGGCGTTGACGACCCCGCCGCCGGCGTAGATCACGGGGCGGCGCGCGGAGGCCATCGCCTTCGCCGCCTGGCGGATCTGCTTCGTGTTGCCGTCGACCGTCGGCTGGTAGCCGGGCAGGTGCAGGTCGGTCACCGGCTCGTAGTTGAGCTCGGCGCGGCTGAGGTCGACGGGGATGTCGACGACGACCGGGCCCGGGCGCCCACTGCGCGCGATGTGGAAGGCCTCGTGGATCGCGCGCGGGATCTCCAGCGGCGAGCGGATCTGGAAGGAGTGCTTGACGACCGGCATCGTGATGCCGAGCGTGTCGGTCTCCTGGAAGCCGTCGGTGCCGATGAGGTCGGTGCGCACCTGGCCGGTGATGAACACCGTCGGGACGGAGTCCATCATCGCGTCGACGATCGGCGTCACGACGTTCGTCGCGCCGGGACCGGAGGTGGCGAACGCGACGCCGACCTTGCCGGTCGCCTTCGCGTAGCCCTCGGCCGCGTGGCCGCCGCCGGCCTCGTGGCGCACGAGGACGTGGCGGATGCCGGCGTCGACGAAGGCGTCGTAGGTCGGCAGGTTCGCTCCGCCGGGGAGGCCGAATACGACGTCGACACCCTCTGCTTTCAAGCACTCCATGATGGCGTCAACCGCGCGCATATCACGACCTCCTCTCGGCATACAGACAGGCCGGCCCGGGTGGCCGGCGTGAACAGGGGAGGTTAGCGGGCCACCGCGGCCGTGTTCTCCGCTGCCAGGGGCGCGTCGGGATACTCGAGCTCGGTGCCGCAGCGCACGCAGAGCGCGTCGTGCAGCTTGCAGACGCGCCCGCACGTTGGGCACAGCCGGCGCAGCTCGTCGCGCTCGGACCGGTAGACGATCGCCGTGATGAGCCCGATCACCGGCACGACCGTCGCGACGATGAACCAGATGAAGAAGGAGCTGCCCTTGATCTTGCCGACGATCCCGCCGGCCAGCCCGAAGCTCAGCGCGATGACGACGTAGGCGCCTCCGGCCATCGTGGCGGCGGCGTCAGAGGACCCGGATGGCCCAGATCACGGCGACGATCGCGAGCACGATGACGACCACCGTCGCGACCGCGGTGACGACGCCGATGACGACCTTGAACAGGATCCAGGCCGCGACGAGCAGGACGAGCAGCGCGAGCGCCCGCTTGCCGAGGGAGGCGCCGCTGGAAGGTGAGGAGGTGGACATGCCTTCAAGCGTACCTCCCCCGTCAGCGGGCGCGCGCAGGCCAGCAGGTACGGGGGGTCGAGGGTGGTAGGCGCGTCCCGGAGCAGGCCGGGACTCGCCTCAGTCGTAGCTTCTGCGCAGGTGCGCGAAGCGATCCAGCGCGGGTGCCGGCCTGGTGTAGAGCGGCACGCGCGCCAGCCGATAGCGGCGAACGACGGGGTCCTTGGTCGACGTCGCCGATGAGTCGGCCGCGACCTCGATGAGGGCGCGGCGGGTGAGATCAGAGTTGGCATCGGACATGTCCATCATGGTGAGCCCGCGCAAACCCGCGGGCATTGGCCCGCTGTCCCGGATTCAGGTGACGGCGCTCGACGCGCTGTCGGAACCGGAAACCGCTGCATCGAGTGTCACATGCCGACGACGAACTACATGGAACGCTCGCCGCGTCACGATCATGGCTGGTTGAAACCTGATCCTCTGCTCACGAAGGAGCTCGGCATTCCCAACGCCTGCAACCGGTGCCACACCGATCAAACCGTCGACTGGGCGATCACGCATTCAGAAAACTGGTACGGAGATAAACTCAATTCCCGACAGCGGGCGCGCGCACGCGGCATCGCCGCCGCCCAGGCGAACACTCCCGGAGCCGTGGACCAACTCCTCAAACTTCTGGAGTCCGAGGATATTCCGGTGTGGCGCGCCACGATGCTCGAGTTGATGACGCCGCATGCGCTCGGAAATCCCGCCGTCGCTTCCGCCGCGAACACTGCGCTGAAAGACACGGACGCGCTCGTACGGGCTGCGGCCGTTCGCCTGCTCAGCGGCGTCGGTGATGCGCGTGCCTCGTTGCGTCCGCTCCTTAACGATCCCGTGCGTCTCGTGCGACTCGACGCAGCGTGGGCGCTTTCCGACGAACTGGAACCCGCCTCCATTCAAGCGAGGGAACTCCAGACTTATCTTGAAACGGCCGCTGATCAACCGCTGGGTCAGTTGCGCATCGGACAGCATCTGGCCAATCGCGGAGAATCGCCGGCATCCATCAAGGCACTCCAAAAAGCGGTGAGTTGGGACCCTGGTTCCGCGCCGATTCTCGAAACCCTCGGACTCGTTTATCAACAAGCCGGTCAATTGGACGCCGCAGCCAGCGCCTTCGTTCGCGCGGCGAATCTAACCCCCGACGATCCTGAACCGATCTTCAACGCCGCCCTGCTGTTCGCCGAAGCACGAAACTATCCGAACGCCGAGGCCGCCTTGCGCGAAACGGTTCAACGAGATCCTGGGTACCACCGTGCGTGGTACAACCTCGGGCTGTTACTCGCTGAAACCGGCCGGCCC
>NZ_JAKFEF010000056.1:0-16074 GCF_036675785.1 Aromatoleum sp. | reverse complement strand
TTCGATCAAGCCGCACACCCACTTCACCGGTGAAGTGTATGTGCTGTCGAAGGAAGAGGGCGGCCGTCACACGCCGTTCTTCAACAACTACCGTCCGCAGTTCTACTTCCGGACGACCGACGTGACCGGCTCGATCGCGCTGCCCGAAGGCACTGAGATGGTGATGCCGGGCGACAACGTCTCGATCACCGTGAAGCTGATGGCGCCGATCGCGATGGAAGAAGGTCTGCGTTTCGCGATCCGCGAAGGCGGCCGTACCGTCGGTGCCGGCGTCGTCGCGAAGATCGTCGAGTGATTGTTCATCACATAACGATCGCTTGATCGAAGGGCGCCCCGCAGGGCGGGGTGTCCGGTAGTCTCTGCTGCAGGGGCATAGCTCAATTGGCAGAGCGTCGGTCTCCAAAACCGAAGGTTGGGGGTTCGATTCCCTCTGCCCCTGCCACTCCTTTCCGGATATTCATATTTCGATGGCCGATAAGTTGAAGGTTGCGCTGGCTATCGCACTGGTCGTGGCCGGTGTGGTCGGCTTCTACCTGCTTTCCGAGCAGGCGCTGGTGTTGCGCGTGCTGTCGGTTCTTGCGGGCGTTGCCGCCGCCGCTGCGGTCGCTTCGCAGTCCGAATCCGGCCGCCGCTTCGTTGGATTCGCGCGCGAGTCGGTCACCGAGACGAAGAAGGTCGTGTGGCCTTCGCGCAAGGAGACGGTGCAGACGACCGGCATGGTGTTCGCCTTCGTGGTCGTGATGGCGATTTTTTTGTGGCTGACGGATAAGAGTCTGGAATGGGTGATGTACGACCTGATTCTGGGCTGGAAGTGATCATGACGAAGCGCTGGTACGTGGTGCATGCCTATTCGGGCTTCGAGAAGTCGGTTCAGCGCGCGCTCGTGGACCGCATCAATCGCGCGGGAATGCAGGACGCGTTCGGGCAGATCCTGGTGCCGGTCGAAGAAGTCGTCGAGATGAAGAGCGGCCAGAAAAGCATTTCCGAGCGGAAGTTCTTTCCCGGCTACGTGCTCGTCGAAATGGAAATGAACGACGAGAGCTGGCATCTGGTGAAGTCGACGCCGAAAGTCACGGGATTCGTCGGCGGAACCGCGAACAAGCCGTCCCCGATTTCCGAGAAGGAAGTCGAGAAGATCATGCAGCAGATGCAGGAAGGCGTCGAGAAGCCGCGTCCGAAGGTGCTGTGGGAGACCGGCGAAGTCGTGCGCGTCAAGGAAGGCCCTTTCACCGATTTTCACGGCTCGGTCGAGGACGTCAATTACGACAAGAGCAAGCTGCGCGTGTCCGTGACCATTTTCGGTCGCGCGACGCCGGTGGAGCTGGATTTCAGTCAGGTCGAAAAAACCTGATGTTGGCGGGCCTTCGGGCCCGATACAGCCCGTTCACGCGGGCATCGCGAGGAGCGCCGGCCGCGGCCGGTGCGTTCGTACTCAAACAGGAGTGAGCCGCAGTGGCAAAGAAGATCACCGGCTATATCAAGCTGCAAGTGCCAGCTGGTAAAGCCAACCCCAGCCCCCCGATCGGCCCGGCGCTCGGTCAGCGCGGCCTGAACATCATGGAATTCTGCAAGGCGTTCAACGCCAAGACGCAGGGCCTCGAGCCCGGTCTGCCGATTCCCGTGGTGATCACGGCGTACGCGGACAAGAGCTTTACCTTCATCATGAAGACGCCGCCGGCGACGATCCTGATCAAGAAGGCGGCGAAGATCCAGAAGGGCTCGCCGAAGCCGCATACCGACAAGGTCGGCTCGATCACCCGTGCGCAGGTGGAGGAAATCGCCAAGACCAAGATGGCCGATCTGACTGCTGCCGACATGGAAGCCGCGGTGCGCACCATCGCCGGTTCCGCCCGCAGCATGGGCATCACCGTGGAGGGGCTGTAATCATGGCGAAGCTCTCGAAGCGTGTTCAGGCGCTCCGCGCGAAGGTCGACCGCGACCGCACCTACCCCGTCAGCGAAGCGCTGGCGCTGGTCAAGGACTGCGCGACGGCAAAATTCGACGAGTCGATCGACATCTCGGTGAACCTCGGCGTCGACGCGCGCAAATCCGACCAGGTCGTTCGCGGCTCGGTCGTTCTGCCCGCGGGCACCGGCAAGACGGTGCGGGTCGCGGTGTTCGCGCAGGGTGACAAGGCGGAAGCGGCGCGCGCCGCCGGTGCCGATGTCGTCGGCTTCGACGACCTCGCCGAGCAGGTGAAGGCCGGCAACATCGATTTCGATCTCTGCATCGCAACCCCCGACGCGATGCGCGTCGTCGGTCAGCTCGGTCAGATCCTCGGTCCGCGGGGCCTGATGCCGAACCCGAAGGTCGGCACCGTGACGATGGATGTCACCACCGCGGTCAAGAACGCGAAAGCCGGTCAGGTGCAGTACCGGACCGACAAAGCGGGCATCATCCACGCGACGATCGGTCGTGCGTCCTTCAGTGTCGAAGCGCTGCAGCAGAACCTCGGCGCGCTGATCGATGCGCTGCAGAAGGCGAAGCCGGCTGCGTCGAAGGGTGTGTACCTGCGCCGTGTCGCCCTCTCGAGCACGATGGGCAGCGGTGTCCGCGTCGAGCCGGCGAGCATTACGGCCGCGTAAGAATTCAGCGGGCGACTCGAATCGCCCGAGGACTTTGGGCTGCCGCCCGTAGCTGGGCGGCAGGTTGTCAAAGACCGCTGGGGGTTGTGCCTGAAACGAATGCCCGCGTGCGGGCACATTCGCGAAGGCGCGGCCTTAATGTCGGGCGAACTCCGGTTCGGCCCGGGCCCAGCGCAGATGGCGTCACCCGATGAAGGATTTTGAAGTCCGGCTGCCGCTCGCGGCAGTCGCCTTGTTCCTGAATGACGGTCGCCGTGGTTGTTCGTTTTCCGGTCAATCCCGATCGGCAGACGGACGTTTCACTAGTAGGAGATGACCTTGGGTCTCAATCTTGACGACAAGAAGGCAGTCGTTGCCGAAGTGTCCGCCGAACTGGCGAACGCGCAGGCGGTGATCGTCGCTGAGTACCGTGGTCTCGAAGTCGGGCAGGTCACCGCTCTGCGCGCGAAAGCGCGTGAATCGGGTGTCTACCTGCGCGTCCTCAAAAACACGCTGGTGCGGCGCGCTGCTTCTGGCACGCCCTTCGAAGGTCTGGCCGCGCACATGGTCGGTCCCCTGATCTATGGAATTTCCACGGATCCGGTGGCTCCCGCCAAGGTGCTCAACGAGTTCGCCAAGACCAACGACAAGCTGATCATCAAGGGCGGCGCGATGCCGAACTACGTCATGGACGCCGAAGGCGTCAAGGCGTTGGCATCGATGCCCAGCCGTGAAGAACTGCTTGCCACGCTGCTCGGGACGATGCAGGCGCCGGTGGCCAAGTTCGTGCAAACGCTCAACGAAGTTCCGGGCAAGTTTGTGCGTACCGTCGCTGCGCTGCGTGACTCGAAAGAGACTGCGTAATCCAATTTTGACCGCGCCCTCTCGAAACGGGGCGCAAAGAATCATTCAGGAGTAAGAAATGGCTGTGTCCAAAGACGAAATTCTGGAAGCAATTGGCAACATGACCGTGCTTGAGCTGTCGCAGCTCATCAAGGACATGGAAGAGAAGTTCGGTGTGTCGGCTGCCGCCGCCGTCGCCGTCGCCGCCGCCCCGGCCGCCGGCGCTGCCGCTCCGGCCGTCGAAGAGAAGACCGAGTTCGACGTGATCCTCGTCGCCGCCGGAGAGAAGAAGGTCGAGGCGATCAAGGTCGTCCGTGCCGCCACCGGCCTGGGGCTGAAGGAAGCGAAGGACCTGGTCGACGGCGCGCCGAAGGCCGTGAAGGAAGGCATCTCGAAGGCCGATGCCGAGGCGCTCAAGAAGCAACTCGAAGAAGCGGGCGCGAAGGTCGAGATCAAGTAAGACCTTCGTGTTTCTCGGGGCTGGCGTTCCTACGGGCGCCGGCCCTTTCGTGCTTTGTGCCGCGAGAAGCCAGAACCCAGCGTGCGTTCGCCTAGTCCAATAGAACCCTGCGCGCGCGATCAAGTCTCAATACGCGTGCGGCCGATGGTGCGCTGCGTTCTGTCTCTTTGACGTCCGACCTCTACCCGGAGCATCCATGGCGTATTCCTACACCGAAAAGAAACGTATCCGCAAGAGCTTCGCCAAGCGCGCGGCAGTGCTGAACGTCCCTTTCCTGCTCGCCACGCAGATCGAATCGTTCGCATCTTTCCTTCAAGCCGAGACGCCGCCGCTCTCCCGCCTGAACCACGGCCTGCAGGCCGCGTTTACGTCGATTTTCCCGATCTCCAGCCATAGCGGCAATGCCCGTCTCGAGTTCGTCCAGTACATGCTCGGCGAGCCGGCGTTCGACGTCAAGGAGTGTCAGCAACGCGGGCTGACGTTCGCGTCGCCGTTGCGTGCCCGCGTGCGCCTCGTGATCCTCGACCGCGACGCTCCGAAGGAGACCGTCAAGGAGGTCAAGGAGCAGGAGGTCTATATGGGCGAAATCCCGCTGATGACCTCCACCGGTTCGTTCGTCATCAACGGCACCGAGCGCGTCATCGTCTCGCAGCTGCACCGCTCGCCGGGCGTGTTTTTCGAACACGACCGCGGCAAGACGCATTCGTCGGGCAAGCTGCTGTTCTCGGCGCGGATCATTCCCTACCGCGGTTCATGGCTCGACTTCGAATTCGATCCGAAGGACGCGCTGTTCTTCCGCGTCGACCGCCGCCGCAAGATGCCGGCGACGATTCTGCTGCGTGCGATCGGGATGACGCCGGAAGAAATCCTCGAGACTTTCCACGATTTCGACACGTTCCGCATGAGCGGCGACACGACGCTGTTCGAGCTCGTCCCCGACCGTCTGCGCGGTGATGTCGCGAAGTTCGACATCACCGATGCGTCGGGCAACGTGATCGTTGCGCGCGACAAGCGCATCACCGCGAAGCACATCCGCGAACTCGATCAGGCCGGCGTGAAGACGATCGCGGTTCCCGACGAGTTCGTGCTCGGCCGCATCCTCGCGCGCAACGTCGCGGATCCGGAGACCGGCGAACTGCTCGCACGCGCGAACGACGAGATCACCGAGGACCTACTCGACAAGCTGCGGATCGCCGGGGTCAAGGACATGCAGACCCTGTACGTGAACGACCTCGACCGCGGCGCGTACATCTCGCAGACGCTGCGCATCGACGAAACCGCGGACCAGTGGGCCGCGCGCGTCGCGATCTACCGCATGATGCGCCCAGGCGAGCCGCCGACCGAGGAAGCGGTCGAGGCGCTGTTCCAGGGGCTGTTCTACGCCGAGGAGCGTTACGACCTGTCGTCGGTCGGCCGCATGAAGTTCAACCGCCGCGCCTATCCGGAGAAGATCGAGGACAAGGCGCCCGGCTGGCTGAAGCGCTTCTACGAGAACGTCGGTTCGCGCGGCGAGGAAGGCCCGGCGACGCTGTCGAACGAGGACATCCTCGCGGTAATCAGCGTGCTGGTCGAACTGCGCAACGGTCGCGGCGAGATCGACGATATCGACCACCTCGGCAACCGTCGCGTGCGGTCGGTCGGTGAGCTTGCGGAAAACCAGTTCCGCGCCGGTCTCGTGCGCGTCGAGCGCGCGGTCAAGGAGCGCCTGTCGCAGGCCGAGTCCGACAACCTGATGCCGCACGACCTGATCAACGCGAAGCCGATTTCGGCGGCGATCAAGGAATTCTTCGGGTCGAGCCAGCTGTCGCAGTTCATGGACCAGACGAATCCGCTGTCCGAGATCACGCACAAGCGCCGCGTCTCCGCACTCGGCCCGGGCGGTCTGACGCGCGAGCGCGCGGGCTTCGAAGTCCGCGACGTGCATCCGACGCACTATGGCCGCGTGTGCCCGATCGAGACGCCGGAAGGTCCGAACATCGGTCTGATAAACTCGCTCGCCGTCTATGCGCAGACCAACCGCCACGGTTTCCTCGAGACACCGTACCGCAAGGTCATCGACGGAAGTGTCACCGACCAGATCGATTTCCTGTCGGCGATCGAGGAAGGCCAGTACGTGATCGCGCAGGCGAACGCCGAAGTCGATGAAGCCGGCACGCTGCTCGGCGACCTCGTGTCGTGCCGCCACAAGGGCGAGTTCGCGCTGTCGACGTCCGACCAGGTGCAGTACATGGACGTTGCGCCGGGGCAGATCGTGTCGGTCGCGGCCTCGCTGATTCCGTTCCTCGAGCACGACGACGCGAACCGCGCGCTGATGGGCGCGAACATGCAGCGCCAGGCGGTGCCGTGCCTGCGTCCGGAGAAGCCGCTCGTCGGCACCGGGATCGAGCGCACGGTCGCGGTCGATTCGGGCACCGCGGTGCAGGCGATGCGCGGCGGCGTCGTCGACTATGTGGACGCGAACCGCATCGTCGTGCGCGTCAACGACGACGAAACCCTCGCGGGCGAAGTCGGCGTCGATATCTACAACATGATCAAGTACACGCGTTCGAACCAGAACACGAACATCAACCAGCGCCCGATCGTCAAGGTCGGCGACCTCATCGGCAGGGGCGACGTCATTGCCGACGGCGCCTCGACCGATCTCGGCGAGCTCGCGCTCGGCCAGAACATGCTGGTCGCGTTCATGCCGTGGAACGGCTACAACTTCGAGGATTCGATCCTGCTGTCCGAGCGTGTCGTCGCCGAGGACCGCTTCACGTCGATCCACATCGAGGAACTGACCGTCGTCGCGCGTGATACGAAGCTCGGACCGGAGGAAATCACGCGTGACATCGCGTCGCTCGGCGAAGCTCAGCTGTCGCGCCTCGACGAGTCCGGCATCGTCTATATCGGCGCCGAAGTCGACGCCGGCGACGTGCTCGTCGGCAAGGTCACGCCGAAGGGCGAGACGCAGCTGACGCCGGAAGAAAAACTCTTGCGCGCGATCTTCGGCGAGAAGGCTTCCGACGTGAAGGACACGTCGTTGCGCGTGCCGTCGGGCATGAACGGCACCGTCATCGACGTCCAGGTCTTCACCCGCGAAGGCATCGAGCGCGACAAGCGCGCGCAGTCGATCATCGACGACATGCTGCGCAGCTTCAAGACCGACCTCGCCGACCAGATGCGCATCGTCGAGCGCGACGCGTTCGCGCGGATCCGCCGACTGATCACCGGCCAGAAGGCCAACGGCGGACCGAAGAAGCTCGCGAAAGGCGCGGAGATCACGGGCGAGTACCTCGATTCGCTCGAGTTCTACCACTGGTTCGACATCCGCATGGCCGACGAGGAGCTCGCGGCGCAGCTCGAAGCGATCCGCGAAGGTCTCGAGAAGACCCGCAAGGACTTCGACCAAGCGTTCGAGATCAAGAAGAAGAAGCTCACGCAGGGCGACGAACTGCCGCCGGGCGTGCAGAAGATGGTCAAGGTGTACCTCGCGGTGAAGCGCCGCCTGCAACCGGGCGACAAGATGGCCGGCCGTCACGGCAACAAGGGCGTGGTGTCGCGGATCGTGCCGGTCGAGGACATGCCGCACATGGCGGACGGCACGCCGGTCGACATCGTGCTGAACCCGCTGGGCGTGCCGTCGCGGATGAACATCGGCCAGATCCTCGAGACGCACCTCGGCTGGGCGGCGAAGGCGCTCGGCAACAAGATCGGCGGGATGCTGCGTGCGAACGCGGCGGTGAGCGAAGTGCGCGAGCTGCTCGGCCAGATCTACAACGACAACGGCAAGCCCGAGGACATCGCCTCGCTGAAGGACGATGAAGTCATCGAACTCGGCTCGAACCTCGCGAAGGGCGTGCCGTTCGCGACGCCGGTCTTCGACGGTGCGAAGGAAGAAGAGATCGAGGCGATGTTCAAGCTCGCCGGCATCGAGTCGGGCGGCCAGGTCACGCTGTACGACGGCCGCACCGGCGAGGCGTTCGACCGCAAGGTCACGGTGGGCTACAAGCACGTGCTGAAGCTGCACCACCTCGTCGATGACAAGATGCACGCGCGCTCGACCGGTCCGTACTCGCTGGTCACGCAGCAGCCGCTCGGCGGCAAGGCGCAGTTCGGTGGCCAGCGTTTCGGCGAGATGGAAGTGTGGGCGCTCGAGGCCTACGGCGCCGCCTACACGCTGCAGGAAATGCTGACGGTGAAGTCCGACGACGTGACCGGCCGGACGAAGGTGTACGAAAGCATTGTCAAGGGCGAACACAAGATCGACGCGGGCATGCCCGAATCCTTCAACGTGCTGGTGAAGGAAATCCGCTCGCTCGCGATCGACATCGATCTGGACACGTACTGAACCGGGTGCCTGCCTGACACGCAGACCCGGACGGAGTGATATATGAAAAGCCTGCTCGCTGACCTGTTCAAACAAACCCTGCCGAACGAAGACCAGTTCGACGCAATCACGATCGGCCTCGCGTCGCCCGAAAAGATCCGCTCGTGGTCGTATGGCGAAGTCAAGAAGCCCGAGACGATCAACTACCGCACCTTCAAGCCCGAGCGCGACGGCCTCTTCTGCGCCAAGATCTTCGGGCCGGTGAAGGACTACGAGTGCCTGTGCGGCAAGTACAAGCGGCTCAAGCACCGCGGCGTGATCTGCGAGAAGTGCGGCGTCGAGGTGACGCTGTCGAAGGTGCGCCGCGAGCGCATGGCGCACATCGAGCTCGCGAGCCCGACCGCGCACATCTGGTTCCTGAAGAGCCTGCCGAGCCGCCTCGGCATGGTGCTCGACATGACGCTGCGCGACATCGAGCGCGTGCTGTATTTCGAAGCCTTCGTCGTCGTCGAGCCGGGCATGACGCCGCTCAATCGCGGCCAGTTGCTGACCGAAGACGACTACCTTGCGAAGGTCGAGGAGTACGGGGATGACTTCGACGCACTGATGGGCGCCGAAGGCATTCGCGGCCTGCTGCGCACGCTCGACGTCAAGCTCGAGATCGAGAAGCTGCGCGGCGACCTCGAGACGACGGGATCCGAAGCGAAGATCAAGAAATTCTCGAAGCGCCTGAAGGTGCTCGAGGCGTTCATGCAGTCGGGTATCAAGCCCGAGTGGATGATCCTCGAAGTGCTGCCGGTGCTGCCGCCGGACCTGCGTCCGCTGGTGCCGCTCGACGGCGGCCGCTTCGCGACCTCGGACCTGAACGACCTCTACCGCCGCGTCATCAACCGCAACAACCGTCTGAAGCGTCTACTCGAGCTGAAGGCGCCCGAGATCATCGTGCGCAACGAGAAGCGCATGCTGCAGGAGTCGGTGGACTCGCTGCTCGACAACGGCCGTCGCGGCAAGGCGATGACCGGCGCCAACAAGCGTCCGCTGAAGTCGCTCGCCGACATGATCAAGGGCAAGGGCGGCCGCTTCCGTCAGAACCTGCTCGGCAAGCGCGTCGACTACTCGGGCCGTTCGGTCATCGTCGTCGGTCCGCAGCTGAAGCTGCACCAGTGCGGCCTGCCGAAGCTGATGGCGCTCGAACTCTTCAAGCCGTTCATCTTCAACAAGCTCGAACTGATGGGCCTCGCCACGACGATCAAGCAGGCGAAGAAGATGGTCGAAAGCCAGGAGCCGGTCGTCTGGGACATCCTGGAAGAGGTCATCCGCGAACATCCGGTGATGCTGAACCGCGCGCCGACGCTGCACCGTCTCGGTATCCAGGCATTCGAGCCGGTGCTGATCGAAGGCAAGGCGATCCAGCTGCACCCGCTCGTCTGCGTCGCGTTCAACGCCGACTTCGACGGCGACCAGATGGCCGTCCACGTGCCGCTGTCGCTCGAGGCGCAGATGGAAGCGCGCACGCTGATGCTCGCATCGAACAACGTGCTGTCGCCGGCGAACGGCGAGCCGATCATCGTCCCGTCGCAGGACATCGTGCTCGGCTTGTACTACGCGACCCGCGAAGGCGTGAACGTCGCTGGCGAAGGCATGGCTTTCTCCGACGTCGGCGAGCTCAAGCGGGCGTACGAGTCGAAGCAGCTGTCGCTGCACGCGCGCGTGTCGGTGCGCCTGAAGGAAGTCGAGGTGTCCGCCGAAGGCGAGCGCCGCGAGAAGATCACGCGCTACAACACGACCGCCGGCCGCGCGATGCTGTCCGAGATTCTGCCGCCGGGACTGCCGTTCAGCGTGCTCGACAAGCCGATGAAGAAGAAGGAGATTTCGCGGCTGATCAACGCCTCGTTCCGCCGCTGCGGCCTGAAGGAAACGGTCGTGTTCGCGGACAAGCTGATGCAGTTCGGTTTCCGCCTGGCGACGCGCGCCGGCATCTCGATCGCGGTCAAGGACATGCTCGTGCCGCGGCAGAAGGACGTCCTGATTCACGCGGCCGAACAGGAAGTGAAGGAGATCGCGCGGCAATACACGTCCGGTCTCGTGACCGACGGTGAGCGCTACAACAAGGTCGTCGACATCTGGGGGCGTGCGGGTGACCAGGTCGCGAAGGCGATGATGGACCAGCTCGGCCAGGAAGACGTCGTCAATCGCCTCGGCGAAACGGTCAAGCAGGAGTCGTTCAACTCCATCTATATGATGGCCGACTCGGGGGCGCGCGGCTCGGCAGCGCAGATCCGCCAGCTCGCCGGCATGCGCGGCCTGATGGCGAAGCCGGACGGCTCGATCATCGAGACGCCGATCACGACGAACTTCCGCGAAGGCCTGAACGTTCTGCAGTACTTCATCTCGACGCACGGCGCGCGGAAGGGTCTCGCGGACACGGCGTTGAAGACGGCGAACTCGGGTTACCTGACGCGCCGCCTCGTGGACGTGACGCAGGATCTGGTCGTCACCGAGGACGACTGCGGCACGCGCGACGGCTTCCTGATGAAGGCGCTGATCGAAGGCGGCGAAGTCATCGAGCCGCTGCGCGAGCGGATTCTCGGCCGCGTGTGTGCCGAGGACGTCGTGAACCCCGAGTCGCAGGAGACCGTCATCGAAGCGGGCTCGCTGCTCGACGAGGACGCGGTCGACCTGATCGAGAGCCTCGGCATCGACGAGGTGAAGGTGCGCACCGCGCTGACGTGCGAAACCCGCTACGGCCTGTGCGGCAAGTGCTATGGACGTGACCTTGGCCGCGGCAACCTGGTCAACGTCGGCGAAGCGGTCGGCGTGATCGCCGCGCAGTCGATCGGCGAACCTGGCACGCAGCTGACGATGCGGACTTTCCACGTCGGTGGCGCGGCCTCCCGGGCCGCCGCGGCGAGCGGGGTCGAGTCGAAGTCGGCCGGTACCGTGCGCTTCGCCGGCAACATGCGCTACGTCTCGAATGCGAAGGGCGAGAAGGTCATCATCGCGCGCTCGGCCGAAATCGTCGTCGCCGATGACATGGGGCGCGAGCGCGAACGGCACAAATTGCCGTACGGTGCGACGCTGCTCGTCGACGACGGCGCGGCGGTGAAAGCCGGCGTGATGCTCGCGACGTGGGACCCGCACACCCGTCCGATCGTCACCGAGTACGCCGGTACGGTGAAGTTCGAGAACGTGGAAGAGGGGGCGACGGTTGCGAAGCAGATCGACGAGGTCACGGGTCTGTCGACCCTGGTCGTCATCGACGGCAAGCGGCGCACGAGCGGCCCGTCGTCGAAGGGCGTGCGGCCGCAGGTGAAGCTGCTCGACGAGAACGGCGAAGAAGTGAAAATCGCCGGCACCGACCACTCGGTGGCGATCACCTTCCAGGTGGGCTCGCTGATCACCGTCAAGGACGGCCAGGAAATCGGGGTCGGCGACGTGCTCGCGCGGATCCCGCAGGAATCGGCGAAGACGCGCGACATTACCGGCGGTCTGCCGCGTGTCGCGGAGCTGTTCGAAGCGCGGCCGCCGAAGGACGCCGGCGTGCTCGCCGAGTACACCGGCACGGTCTCGTTCGGCAAGGACACGAAGGGCAAGCAGCGCCTCGTGATCACCGAGGCCGACGGCACCGCGCACGAGTTCCTGATCCCGAAGGACAAGCACGTCATGGTTCACGACGGACAGGTCGTGAACAAGGGCGAGCTGATCGTCGACGGCCCGGCGGATCCGCACGACATCCTGCGCCTGCAGGGTATCGAGGCGCTCGCCCGTTACATCATCGACGAAGTGCAGGACGTCTATCGTCTGCAGGGCGTGAAGATCAACGACAAGCACATCGAGGTGATCGTCCGCCAGATGCTGCGTCGCGTGGTCATCAACGACGCCGGCGATACGCGCTTCATCCGCGAGGAGCAGGTCGAACGCTCGGAAGTGCTGGACGAGAACGACCGCATCGAGGCCGACGGGAAGCTGCCGGCGCAGTACCAGAACGTGCTGCTCGGTATCACGAAGGCGTCGTTGTCGACCGACTCGTTCATCTCGGCCGCGTCCTTCCAGGAAACGACGCGCGTGCTGACCGAAGCGGCGATCATGGGCAAGCGCGACGATTTGCGCGGTCTGAAGGAGAACGTCATCGTCGGTCGCCTGATTCCCGCGGGAACGGGCATGGCGTATCACCGGAACCGCAAGGCGCAGTCGGCGGGCGAAGACCTCGCCGCCGAGCACGCGTGGGCCGCGATCCAGGAGGAAGCGCCGTCCGAAGTGCCTCATGACGTGTCGCAGGACGTGCAGGCCGGTTGACGCTCGCTTGCGTTTCACGATAACATCCGGCCTCTTTTTGTGGACTGACCAATCGTAGTCGGTCGCAGCCGGAATCAACCGCCCGAGGCGGCCCCGAGGGGTCGCCTCGGTATATTGGAAAATTCTCAAGCTATGCCAACAATTAATCAGCTCGTCCGCAAGCCGCGGGAACTTGCCGTCACCAAGAGCAAGGTGCCGGCCCTCGATGCATGCCCGCAAAAGCGGGGCGTGTGCACCAGGGTCTACACGACCACTCCGAAGAAGCCGAACTCGGCGCTGCGGAAGGTCGCCAAGGTTCGCCTGACGAACGGCTTCGAAGTCATCTCCTACATCGGCGGCGAAGGCCACAACCTCCAGGAGCACTCCGTGGTCCTGATTCGTGGCGGCCGTGTAAAGGACTTGCCGGGGGTGCGCTATCACATCGTCCGCGGTTCGCTCGATCTTCAGGGTGTCAAGGACCGCAAACAGTCTCGCTCGAAGTACGGCGCGAAGCGTCCTAAGAAAGCCTAATTGTCGGCATCCAGAAATAGCTAGAGGTAGTCATGCCCCGTCGTCGCGAAGTCCCCAAGCGTGAAATCCTGCCCGATCCGAAGTTCGGTTCGCAGGACGTTTCCAAGTTCATCAACGTGATCATGCAGTCCGGCAAGAAGTCGGTGGCCGAACGCATCGTCTATGGCGCGTTCGCGCAGATTTCCGGCAAGGCGGGCAAGGATCCGCTCGAGGTCTTCTCGTCGGCGGTTGCGAACGTGAAACCGGTTGTCGAAGTCAAGAGCCGTCGCGTCGGCGGTGCGAACTATCAGGTTCCGGTCGAAGTCCGTCCGTCGCGCCGCATGGCGTTGTCGATGCGCTGGCTCCGCGAAGCGGCGCGCAAGCGTGCTGAGAAGTCGATGGCGCAGCGCCTGGCCGGCGAACTGCTCGAGGCGGCGGAAGGTCGCGGTTCGGCGATGAAGAAGCGCGAAGAAGTCCATCGCATGGCCGAGGCCAACAAGGCGTTCTCGCACTACCGCTTCTGATTTTTCAAGACGGCGGTTAATCGAGCCCTGGCAAGGGCTCGATTGTTTTGTAACAGGACAAGAAATTCCGCGCGCTCGCGCGCGAATTCCAGAAGGCAGGAAAAACCGTGGCTCGCAAGACTCCCATTGAGCGCTACCGCAACATCGGTATCTCGGCTCACATCGACGCCGGCAAGACAACGACGACCGAGCGCATCCTTTTCTATACTGGCGTCAACCACAAGATCGGTGAAGTCCACGATGGCGCTGCCACGATGGATTGGATGGAGCAGGAGCAGGAGCGGGGGATCACGATCACCTCGGCTGCGACCACCTGCTTCTGGAAAGGCATGGAGATGTCATTCCCCGAGCACCGGTTCAACATCATCGACACGCCGGGACACGTCGACTTCACGATCGAGGTCGAGCGCTCGATGCGCGTGCTTGACGGCGCGTGCATGGTCTACTGCGCGGTCGGCGGCGTACAGCCCCAGTCCGAGACGGTGTGGCGTCAGGCAACCAAGTACAAGGTGCCGCGGCTTGCATTCGTGAACAAGATGGACCGTCAGGGCGCGAATTTCTTCAAGGTCGTCGAGCAGATGAAGCTCCGCCTGAAGGCGAATCCGGTGCCCATCGTGATCCCGATCGGGGCGGAAGAGAATTTTGTCGGCGTCGTTGATCTCGTTCGCATGAAGGCGATCTACTGGGACGAGGCGTCCCAGGGGATGAAGTTCGACTACCGCGACATCCCTGCCGAGCTTCAGGGCGAGGCCGAAGAGTGGCGCGAAAAGATGCTCGAGGCTGCGGCCGAGGCCAGCGAAGAGCTGATGAACGAGTATCTCGAAAGCGGCGATCTGTCGTACGAAAAGATCGTCCTGGGCCTGCGTACGCGGACGATCGCGTGCGAGATCCAGCCGATGATGTGCGGCACCGCGTTCAAGAACAAGGGTGTGCAGCGCATGCTCGATGCCGTCATCGAACTGCTGCCGTCGCCGGTCGATATTCCGCCGGTTGCGGGCACCGACGACAACGAGAACGAAGTCGTCCGGAAGGCCGACGACTCCGAGAAGTTCGCTGCGCTCGCATTCAAGCTGATGACCGACCCGTTCGTCGGCCAGCTGACTTTTGTGCGCGTGTATTCCGGCGTGCTGAAGTCGGGCGAGACGGTGCTTAACTCGGTCAAGGGCAAGAAGGAGCGCATCGGCCGGATTCTGCAGATGCATGCGAACGAGCGCGAGGAAATCAAGGAAGTTCTCGCCGGCGACATCGCGGCTTGCGTTGGCCTGAAAGAAGTGACGACCGGCGAGACGCTGTGCGACCCGTCCGCGCCGATCATCCTCGAGCGCATGGTGTTCCCGGAGCCGGTGATCCACGTCGCCGTCGAGCCGAAGACCAAGGGCGATCAGGAGAAAATGGGTATCGCGCTGGGTCGTCTCGCAGCCGAGGACCCGTCCTTCCGCGTCCGTACCGACGAAGAATCGGGCCAGACGATCATCTCCGGCATGGGCGAGCTGCACCTCGAGATCCTCGTTGATCGCATGAAGCGCGAGTTCAACGTCGAAGCGACCGTCGGCGCGCCGCAGGTTGCGTACCGCGAGGCGATCCGCAAGGCGGTCGAGCAGGAAGGCAAGTTCGTCAAGCAGTCCGGCGGTCGCGGCCAGTTCGGCCACGTCTGGATCAAGCTCGAGCCGAACGAGACCGGCAAGGGTTACGAGTTCGTCGACGCGATCAAGGGCGGCGTTGTGCCGCGCGAATACATTCCGGCCGTCGACAAGGGCCTGCAAGAGACGCTGCCGAACGGCGTGCTCGCCGGGTTCCCGGTCGTCGACGTCAAGGTCACGCTGTTCGACGGTTCGTACCATGACGTCGACTCGAACGAAAACGCGTTCAAGATGGCAGCGTCGATGGCGTTCAAGGACGCGATGCGCAAGGCGAGCCCGGTGCTGCTCGAGCCGATGATGGCGGTCGTCGTTGAGACCCCCGAGGACTACATGGGCAACGTCATGGGCGACCTGTCCGGTCGCCGCGGGATCGTCCAGGGGATGGACGACTTGCCCGGTGGCATGAAGGAGGTCAAGGCGGAAGTTCCGCTCGCCGAAATGTTCGGCTACGCGACGCAACTGCGTTCGCTGACGCAGGGCCGCGCGACCTACTCGATGGAATTCAAGCACTACTCCGAGGCGCCGAAGAGTGTCGCGGAGGCGGTGATCAACAATCGCAAGTAATCAACGAACCGAAGCGAGGAATTGAGCAATGGCGAAAGGCAAGTTTGAGCGGACGAAACCGCACGTGAACGTTGGGACGATCGGCCACGTTGACCATGGCAAGACGACCCTGACGGCGGCGATCACGACGATTCTGTCGTCGAAGTTCGGTGGCGAGGCGAAAGCCTACGACCAGATCGACGCGGCGCCGGAAGAAAAGGCGCGCGGCATCACGATCAACACCGCGCACGTCGAGTACGAGACGGCGGCCCGTCACTACGCGCACGTCGACTGCCCGGGGCACGCCGACTACGTGAAGAACATGATCACCGGTGCGGCGCAGATGGACGGCGCGATCCTGGTGTGCTCGGCCGCCGACGGCCCGATGCCGCAGACCCGCGAGCAC
>NZ_JAKFEF010000081.1:0-16283 GCF_036675785.1 Aromatoleum sp. | reverse complement strand
GTCGCGCCGCGCATCATGGGCGTCGGCCCCGCCTACGCGATCCCGAAGGCGCTCGCGCGCGCCGGCATCGCGCTGAAGGACGTCGACGTCATCGAAATCAACGAGGCGTTCGCGCCGCAAGTCCTGGGCTGCCTGAAGCTGCTCGACCTCCCGTTCGACGATCCGCGCGTGAACCCGAACGGCGGCGCGATCGCGATCGGCCACCCGCTCGGCGCGTCGGGCGCGCGCATCGCGCTGTCGGCCGCGCGCGAACTCGAGCGCCGCAATGGGCGCTACGCGGTCGTCAGCCTGTGCATCGGCGTCGGCCAGGGGATCGCGCTCGTCATCGAACGCGTCGCGGCCTGACGGCCCGCCGCCTCCTTCGACGGTCGCGGCAAGCGCCGTCGAAGGATTGTCATGACTGACCGAGGTTGGGGCGGGACGTCGGGCCGAGGTCGCTGCGTCGGTTTCGGCCACGAGGGGGGGCGCAATGCGGGGTGCAATGCGGGGCGCAATTCGTGCCGCCAAAAGCCGCATCGGGTTGACCCCCGACAAGCCCAGGGTGTCGTCGATACCGGAGAATCCGCGTTCCTGATGCGGTCTTTCAGCGCCGCGATTTCTCCTCTCATTCAAGGACCCACGATGATCGACGACCTCACCCGCTCCCTGCTCGACACGCTGCCGCGCGGCGGACAATACGACCTCGCAGTCGTGCACGACGCCGCCACCGCGATGCACGCGCTGACGATCCGCGTCGACGGCGAGGAGCACCGCCCCGGCATCGGTTACGAGACGCCGGAGCAGTTCGAATACGACCGCGAGCAGATCGCGAACTACCTCGTCACGCGCAAGCAGCGCGGGGGTTGCGGCGGCTGCGGCAGCTGCAGCTGCGGTTGAGGCATCGAGGCCGGGCCGCGCCGGCCCCTGTAGCCACGGTCCGCACGTTTCGCGGCGGCGCGCTCGGCGCGTTTGCCGCGCCCGCCGCGTCTCCTCACATAGCGGGCCCTGTTCGGTCGTGCGCTTTCGTCGCCCGCTGATCCAGCGCCTTCCCCGTTCGCACTCCTGCCGCCGCCCGTAGTCGCGACGGTCCGGTTCGTTCCCGGTTGCCGATCCCGGCGTCGCAACCGCTGCGAGCGGCGTGCCAAAGCCCGTTACCTCGCGGGCACCGTCGAATACGGTCGCCCTGCTAAACTCGGCCGAGTTCATTCACTCGAGGTATCCCATGGCCGAGCCGCTGTTGATCGCGAAGACGCACGATAAGGACATCACGCTGCTGCCGCGCCTCGCGAACCGGCACGGCCTGATCACCGGCGCCACCGGCACCGGCAAGACCGTGACGCTGCAGAAGATGGCCGAATCGTTCGCGGCGATCGGCGTGCCGGTGTTCATGGCCGACGTCAAGGGCGATCTCGCCGGCATCGGCGCAGCCGGCGTCGCTTCCGAGAAGTTGATGCAGCGGCTCGCGGCGATCGGCATCACCGAATTCGCGCCGCGCGCGAACACCGCGGTGTTCTGGGACGTGTTCGGCGAGTCCGGCCATCCCGTGCGCGCGACCGTCTCCGACATGGGGCCGCTGCTCCTCGCGCGGCTCCTGAACCTCAATGAAACGCAGGCCGGCGTGCTGCAGATCGTGTTCCGCGTCGCCGACGATGCCGGGCTGCTGCTGCTCGATCTGAAGGATCTGCGCGCGATGGTGCAGCACGTCGGCGAGAACGCGAAGGCGTTCACGACGCAGTACGGCAACGTCTCGGCGGCGTCGATCGGCGCGATCCAGCGCGGCCTGCTGGCGCTCGAAGAGCAGGGCGCGGACCAATTCTTTGGCGAGCCGATGCTCGATCTCGCGGACCTGATGCAGACCGATGCCGACGGGCGCGGCGTCATCAACGTGCTCGCCGCCGACAAGCTCTACCACTCCCCGAAGCTGTATTCGACGGTGCTGCTGTGGATGCTCGCCGAGCTCTTCGAACAGCTGCCCGAGGTCGGCGATCTCGACAAACCGAAGCTCGTGTTCTTCTTCGACGAGGCGCACCTGCTGTTCAACGACGCGCCGAAAGCGCTCGTCGAGAAGGTCGAGCAGGTCGTGCGGTTGATCCGCTCGAAGGGCGTCGGCGTCTATTTCGTCACCCAGAACCCCCTCGATGTGCCCGAGACGGTCCTCGGCCAGCTCGGCAACCGCGTGCAGCACGCGTTGCGCGCCTTCACGCCGCGCGACCAGAAGGCGGTCAGGACCGCCGCCGAGACGATGCGCGCGAACCCGGCGTTCGACGCCGCCGCCGCGATCGCCGAGCTCGGCGTCGGCGAGGCGCTCGTGTCCTTCCTCGACGACAAGGGACGGCCGACGATCGTCGAGCGCGCGTTCGTCATCGCGCCGGACTCGCGGCTCGGGCCGCTGACGCCCGACGAGCGCAGGCGGTCGATCGAAGGATCGGTGCTGTACGGCCATTACGAGAAGCAACTCGACCGCGAATCGGCGTACGAGATGCTGCGCGCGCAGGCGGCGGCGTCCGCCGACGCGGCACGGGATGCCGCGGAGAAGCCGGGCGCCGCGGGCGGAGCGGGCGAGGCCGGTGGCGTTCTCGGCGGCATGGGGGACATCCTGTTCGGTTCGACCGGGCCGCGCGGCGGCAAGCGCGACGGCCTCGTCGACATCGCGGCGAAAACGGTCGCGCGCACGATCGGCAGCTCGGTCGGCCGGCAGATCGTCCGCGGCGTGCTCGGCTCGCTGTTCGGCGGCGCGCGCCGGCGCTGAGCCGGGCGAGTCACGCGGCCCTCGCGCTCCGGCGGGGTGCTCCGGTTCGCCCAGGCAGGCGCGGCCACGCGCGCTCCCGCTCCTCACCAGACAGACGACATCGATTTCCATGATCCAGGCGACAAACGGCGTCGGACTGCTGTTCGCGGTGCTCGGCGCGATCGGCTTCTCGTTCAAGGCGATCCTCGTGAAGCTCGCGTACCGTTACGGGGTCGATGCCGAAACGCTGCTCGCGCTGCGGATGGGTTTGTCGCTGCCGTTCTTCGTCGTGATGGGCGTCGTCGCGGACCGGCGCGCGAAGTCGCGGCTGACCGCTAGCGACTGGCTGTGGATGGCCGCGCTCGGTTTTTCCGGCTACTACCTCGCCAGTTATCTCGATTTTCTCGGCCTGCGCTACATCACCGCCGCGCTCGAACGGCTAATCCTGTTCCTGTACCCGACCGTCGTGATCCTGCTGTCGGCGATCTTCCTCGGCAAGCCGATCGACCGCCGCACCGTCGCCGCGCTCGCGCTGTGTTACGCGGGCATCGGGCTGGCGGTGGGACATGATCTGCGCGTCACCCGCGAAGCCGGCCAAGTGCTCGTCGGTAGCGCGCTGGTGTTCGCGAGCGCGCTGTCGTATGCGCTGTACCTGATGGGTAATGGGCAGGTCGTCGGCCGGCTCGGCGCTACGCGCGTCACCGCGTTCGCGACGATGGTCGCGTGCGTGCTGTCGATCGCGCAGTTCGTCGTGCTGCGGCCGCTGTCGGCGCTGGTGCTGCCGTGGCAGGTCTACGCGCTCGGGTTCGCGATGGCGCTGTTCTCGACGGTCGCGCCGGTGTGGCTGGTGTCGGAAGCGATCCGCCGCCTTGGCGCCGGCCCCGTGTCGCTGACCGGCACGCTCGGCCCGGTCGTGACGATCTTCCTCGGCTGGCTGCTGCTCGATGAGTCGATCGGCGCCAGCCAGATCGCCGGCGCGGCGCTCGTGATCGGCGGCGTGCTGGTGATGGCGCGGCGGCGCTGAACGACCGTCGGGGCACTCGCGGCGGCGACGGCCGGTCCAACCCGACAACGTTGCCAGCGAAGGAGGTGCCCGATGACCCCCGAGTCCGTCGTATCGCTGATCGCCGAGATCGAAGCCGAGGACCGGCTCGATTTCGGCGACCTCGCGCTATGCGAGAACGAAGCGCGCAGCCTGATGGCGAATCACTTCTGCGAACTCGACCGCAAACTCGCCGAGCACGGCCTGACGACCGAGGCGAGACTCGAGATCATGGCCGCGATCGCCGCGCACACGATGGTCGAGAACATGGTCCTGCACCTCGGCCATCTGCGCAGCGCGGCCGGCCAGGCGGATTTCCGCGGCTGGATGCGGCGGCACGGGCTCGGCTGAGCGCCCGCTCCGCCGCGCGCCGCGTCAGTCGAGCTTCAGCCGCTCGCAGATCGCGGTCGTCAGCCCCGCCTGGTTCATGCTGTAGAAATGCAGTCCGGGCGCCCCGGCGGCGAGCAGGCGCTCGCACAAGTCGGTGACGACGTCGAGGCCGAACGCACGGATCGATTCCGCGTCGTCACCGAAGGCCTCGAACTTCCTGCGCATCCAGCGCGGGATCTCCGCGCCGCACGCGTCCGAGAAGCGTGCGAGTTTCGAGAAACTCCCGATCGGCATGACGCCGGGGACAATCGGGAGGTCGACGCCGAGCGCGCGCACTTCGTCGACGAAATGCAGGTACGCGTCGAGGTTGTAGAAGTACTGCGTGATTGCGGAGTCGGCGCCGGCGTCGGCCTTGCGCTTGAACGCGACGAGGTCGTCCTTCGGGCTCTTCGCCTGCGGATGCCATTCGGGGTACGCGGCGACCTCGATGCGGAAGCGGTCGCCGGTTTCGGCGCGGATGAATTCCACGAGCTCGTTGGCGTAGCGGAATTCCCCCGGGTCGCCGACGCCGGACGGCAAATCACCGCGCAGCGCGACGATGCGGCGGATTCCCGCCGCGGCGTAGTCGTCGAGGATCTCGCGGATGCCGGCGCGCGTCGAGCCGATGCACGACAGGTGCGGCGCGGCTTCGAAGCCGTCGGCGGCGATCTCCTTGACCGTCGCGAACGTGTGCTCGCGCGTCGAGCCGCCGGCGCCGTAAGTGACCGAGAAGAACGCGGGCTTGAGCCGCGCGAGCTTCGCGCGCGTCGCCGCGAGCTTGTCGACGCCTTCGGGCGTCTGCGGCGGGAAGAACTCGATGGAAAGTTCGGGTTTCTGCATCGCGCCCTCGCTCAGTAGCGGTAGTGCGTCGACTTGTACGGCCCTTCGACCGGCACGCCGATGTACGCAGCCTGGTCCGGACGCAGCTCGGTCAGCTGCGCGTTGAGCTTCTTCAGCTGCAGCCGCGCGACCTTCTCGTCGAGATGCTTCGGCAGCGTATACACGCCGACCGGATAGTCCGCGGTGCGCGTGTAGAGCTCGATCTGCGCGATCGTCTGGTTCGCGAACGACGAGCTCATCACGTAGCTCGGGTGGCCGGTCGCGCAGCCGAGGTTCACGAGCCGCCCCTTCGCGAGCAGGATGATGCGTTTCCCGTCCGGGAAGATCACGTGATCGACCTGCGGCTTGATCTCCTCCCACTCGTAGCCCTCGATCGACGCGACGTCGATCTCGTTGTCGAAGTGGCCGATGTTGCAGACGATCGCCTGGTCTTTCATCTTCGCCATGTGATCGTGCGTGATCACGTGGTAGTTGCCGGTGCAGGTGACGAAGATGTCGGCCTTGGCGGCCGCGTAGTCCATCGTCACGACGCGGTAGCCTTCCATCGCCGCCTGCAGCGCGCAGATCGGATCGATCTCGGTGACCCACACCTGCGCCGACAGCGCGCGCAGCGCCTGCGCCGAGCCCTTGCCGACGTCGCCGTAGCCGCAGACGAGGGCGACCTTGCCGGCGACCATCACGTCGGTCGCGCGCTTGATGCCGTCGACGAGCGACTCGCGGCAGCCGTACAGATTGTCGAATTTCGACTTCGTCACCGAATCGTTGACGTTGATCGCCGGGAACTTCAGCTCGCCGCGCTCGTGCATCTGGTACAGGCGATGCACGCCGGTCGTCGTCTCCTCCGTGACGCCCTTGATCGCCGCGAGCCGGACCGAATACCAGGCGGGGGCGACCGCGAGCTTGGCCCTGATCGCGGCGAACAGGACGCGCTCCTCCTCCGAGCCCGGGTTCGCGAGCACGCCGAGGTCCTTCTCGGCGCGTGCCCCCAGGTGCAGCAGCAGCGTCGCGTCGCCGCCGTCGTCGAGGATCATGTTGCTGTAGACGGCGTCGCCGTTCGGCGCCGCCGGCCATTCGAAGATGCGGTGCGTGTAGTCCCAGTAGTCGGCGAGCGACTCGCCCTTGACCGCGAACACCGGCACGCCCGACGCCGCGATCGCGGCCGCGGCGTGGTCCTGCGTCGAGAAGATGTTGCATGAGGCCCAGCGCACTTCGGCTCCGAGCGCGGTCAGCGTCTCGATCAGCACCGCGGTCTGGATCGTCATGTGCAGCGAGCCGGTGATGCGCGCGCCGCGCAACGGCTGCGCCGCGGCGAACTCCGCGCGGATCGCCATCAGGCCAGGCATCTCGGTTTCGGCGATGCGGATTTCCTTGCGGCCCCAGTCGGCGAGCGCGAGGTCGGCGATGACGTAGTCGGTGAATTTGTCAGCCACAGAGTTCATAAGTGTCCCTTGAACGTGTGGCCGGGAAGGGGTGCTGCGGTGGGCTCACCTTGTCACCCCGTGCCCGGCACGGGTTAAGGTGAGCGCGGTTTTGAAGGGCCGAGCCTGGGACGAAAGTCTCGCAGCGCTCCTCGGCAGGCGGCGATTATAACCCCGGCAGGGGCCGCGGGAAGCCGTTCGCGCAGGCGGCGCCCGGAAGTCGCGGCGCCCGGGCGTCCATCCTGAGGCGGTCGCCCGTCCGCGGCGCCCGAGCGCCTATCCGGACTTCGCGTCGCGCGAGCCGGCGCGCCGTTTTGCGCGCGCTTCGTCGAGGAAGCTGCACAGTTGCGCGGCGCCGTCGAGAAGCCGCGGCGTGTGGCGCTGGATGAGTTCGGGCGGAATGAAGTAGAGGTTGTCGGCGGCGGCCGCGGCGAGCTTCGGCCAGCGTTTCCACTGGTCGAGCCAGTCGGGGCGGGCTTCGCCCATGCCGCTCGCGACGATCACTTCGGGGTCGGCCGCGAGCACGCTCTCGACGCCGATCGCCGGGGCGAGCTGCGGCAGCTTGCCGAACACGTTGTCGCCGCCGCACAGCCGGATCGCGTCGGAAATCAGGTGCTCGTCGTTGATCGTCATCAGCGGCTTGTCCCAGATCTGATAGAACATGCGCACGCGCGGACGCCCGCCGTACCGTCGGGCGAGTTCGTCGCGCCGCGCCCGGAACGCGTCCGCGGCGGCGCGAGCGGCGCCCTCGCTCCCGGCGAGAACTCCGAGGCTTTCGAGGCTGCGCGCGACGTCGTCAAGGCTGCGCGGCTCATTCAAGTACACCGCAATGCCGAGCGCGGCGAGCTTGTCGAGGTGCGCGTCGCGATTGCCGGTTTTCCAGGCGATCACGAGGTCGGGTTTCAGCGCGGCGACCGCCTCCATGTCGATGTTGCCGTAGCCGCCGACGCGCGGCAGCTGGCGCGCCGCTTCGGGGTAGTCGCTGTACGCGACCGCGCCGACGACGCGCGGGCCGGCGCCCGCCGCGAACAGCAGCTCGGTGACGTGCGGCGCGAGGCTGACGACGCGCTGTGCGGGACGCGCGAGGCGGACCGTCCGGCCGGCGTCGTCCACGACGGCGAGTTCGGCATGCAGCGGCGTTGCGACGACGGTCGCCGCAAGCGCGGCGGCAAAGGGAAACAGCTTCGGCAAGGGCATCGGCGAGAACCTTCAGTCGGGCAGGCAGGCGGAGTCGGCGGCGGGGACAAATACCGCGCCGGGCGTCCCGCGCGGCTCGAACGGCGCAAACGGGGCGCCCTCGGGCAAGGCGTCAGCGACGGGCGCCGCGGCCGCGGGCAGCGCAACGCTCGCGCCCGTGCGCGCGGCGAGCATCGGCGCGCCAGGCGGGACGTAAGGTTCCGCGGTGTCGCGGCCCTGTCCGCCGCTTGCCGACAGCCGGCGCGCGATCGCGTGGATCGCGTCGAATCGTCCCGCGCACCACGCGGGCGCGAGCAGCGTCGGGGCGTTCGCGGTCGCGGAGACGCGGTGGTAGACGACTGCGGCCGGCGTGCGGCGAATCATTGCGGCGGCGACCTCCGCGTACGTTTCGAGGTCCGGCGGGCTCACTTCGCCGCGCCGCCACGCGCTCGCGAGCCGGCTGCCGCGCACGATCATCAGTGGATGCAGCTTCAGTCCGGCGACGCCGAGGTCGAGCACGCGCGCGAGCGTGTCGAGGCTCGCGGCGGGCGCTTCGCCGGGCAGGCCGACGATCAGGTGCGTGCACACCGGGATGCGCCGGACATGCGCCCGCTGCACCGCATCCGCGTACGCCGCAAAGCCGTGACCGCGATTGATGCGATCGAGCGTCCCGTCGAACGCGCTCTGCAGCCCGAGTTCGAGCCACACTTCGAAGCCGCGCTCGCGGTAGCCGGCGAGGAGGTCGAGCACCGTGTCGGGCACGCAGTCCGGCCGCGTGCCGACGCACAGCCCGACGACATCGGCGCCGGCGAGCGCCTGCTCGTAGAGCCGCCGCAGCGTCTCGACTTCGGCGTAGGTGCTCGTGTAGGCCTGGAAATACGCGAGGTAGCGCCGCGCGCGGTCCATCTTCGCCCGCCCTGCGGCGAGCTGGAGCGCGATCGGCGCGGGCGCTGCGCGGTTGAACGACCGCACGTTGCAGAAGCTGCAGCCGCCGCGGCCGAGCGTGCCGTCGCGGTTCGGGCAGGTGAAGTCGCCGTGCAGCGGGAGCTTGTGGACGCGCTCGCCGAAGCGGTTTTTCAGGTGCCGGCCGATCGTATTGACGTGGAGGTCGAGTTGCATCGCGTGTGTGGCTGTTCGTTGCGGCTCTCGGCCGGTTCGTTGCGATTCGGTTTGCCGCGCTTCGCGCCGCGAGCTGTTCCGCTTGCCGCGCCCGACGTCGTCAAGCCTCCGTGTGCATCCCTGTCGGGTCGCAAGCGATGTCGTCGAGCGCCTGCGCGAGCCGCGCCCATCCCGCGTCGTTTCCCGGCAGGCCGAAGCGCAGGCTCGCCGGGTGGTCGAAGCCGCGGACGAGAATGCCGCTGCGGGCGAAGCGGTCCTGCAGCGCGGCGGCGTCCGGATGGCGCAGCCACTGGAACAGTGCCGGGCCGGTCGGCTCGCCGAGGCCCGAACCGCGCAGCAGCCCGGCGAGCCGCGCCGCATCGTTCGCGAGCCGCGCGCGCATCTCGCGCCGCCAATCGAGATCCGCGAGCGCCGCGGTCGCCACGTACCGAGCCGGCCCCGAGATCGGCCATGGACCGAGACGGTCGGCGAGTTCGCGGCGCAGGTCGGCCGGCGCCAGCACGAAGCCGACCCGCGCGCCGGCGAAGCCGAAGAACTTGCCGAGCGAGCGCAGCACGACGAGGTTCGGCCGCCCAGCGTGGGCGGCGAGGCTCTCGTCGGGGGCGGCGTCGAGGAAGGCTTCGTCGACGACCAGCCAACCGCCGCGCGCGGCGAGCCGCGCGTGCCAGTCGAGGAGCCGCTCCCGGCCGAACAGCGCGCCGGACGGGTTGTTCGGGTTCACGAGCACGAGGACGTCGGTATCGCCGAGCGCCCCTTCGATCTCGTCCTCCGCGCACGCGCGCACCCGGCGCCCGCGCCATGCGTGCGGATGTTCCGCGTAGGTCGGCGTGGGCACGGTGACGCGATCGCCCGGAATCAGCGCCGGCAGCGCCTGGATCGCGGCTTGCGAGCCGGCGACCGCGAGCAGTTCGTCGCTGCCGTAATAGCGCGCGGCGGCAGCCTCGAGCCCGTCGCCGTCTTCGGGCAAACGTTGCCATACTTCGGCCGGAATGGCCGGCGCCGGGTAGCCGTGCGGATTGATGCCGGTCGACAGATCGAGCCAGTCCGCGAGCCGAATGCGGTAGCGCTCGGCGGCACGGCGCAGGCGTCCGCCGTGTTCAAGCATGGTTGCCCTCCGGCAGCGCGACGCCGCGCGCGGGCATCGCGGCAGATATGGGATGGCTGCGTGCGGAGTCGTCGAGGCAGCGCATCACGCCGCTCCCGCGAGCGACGCCACGAGCGCCGCGACCGCGACGACGCCGAGCCACAGCAGCATCCCGTGGCGCACCAGACGCACCGCGCCGCGCACGCTCCCGGCGTCGGCCGGCGCGCCGCAGCCGAGCGGCGGACGCTGCTCCTCCCGGCCGTGGTAGATCGCCGCGCCGCCGAGTTGCACCGCGAGCGCGCCGGCGCCGGACGCCATCACCGGACCGGCGTTCGGGCTGTCCCAGGTCGGCGCCTGCTCGCGCCAGCACGCGAGCGCCGAACGGGTGCGGCCGAGCAGCGCATAAGTCAGCGCGGTCAGCCGCGCGGGCAGCCAGTTCAGCGCGTCGTCGAGGCGCGCCGCGGACCAGCCGAAGCGGAGGAAACGCTCGTTGCGGTAGCCCCACATCGCATCGAGCGTGTTCGCGAGCCGGAACAGCAGCGCCCCGGGGCCGCCGGCGACGCAGAACCAGAACAGCGCGCCGAACACCGCGTCGTTGCCGTTCTCGAGCACCGACTCGGTACCGGCCTTGGCGACGCCCGTCGCATCGAGGGCCCGGGTGTCGCGGCTGACGATGCGGCCGACGCGCTCGCGCGCGGCGTCGAGGTCGCCCGCGGCGAGCGGCGCCGCGATCGCCTCGGCATGCTCCGCGAGGCTGCGCGCGCCGAGCGCGAAATACAGCAGCGCGATGTCGACCACCCATTGCGCTGCCGGATGGGTTTCGCGCACCGCGACTGCGAGCCCGACCCACGGCGCGACCGCGAGCAGCCAAGCGAACAGCCCGGCGGCGCGGGCCGGCAGCAGGCGGCGGGACCGCGTCTCGAGCCAGCCCGCCCAGCGGCCGAAGCCGACGAGCGGGTGGAAGCGCCGCGGCTCGCCCAGCAGGCGGTCGGCGAGGATGCCGGCGGCAAGTTTGATCGGCAGCGAAATCATCGGCGGGGCTTATCGGCGATAATTCGCCGCTTTGAAAGAGCCGGGATTTTACGCCATGCCAAACGCTGCCGCCCTGATGGTGCAGGGGACGACCTCGGATGCCGGAAAAAGTACGCTCGTCGCGGGGCTCGCGCGGCTGCTCGCGCGGCGCGGCGTGCGCGTCGCGCCGTTCAAGCCGCAGAACATGGCGCTGAACTCCGCGGTCACCGTCGACGGCGGCGAGATCGGCCGCGCGCAGGCGCTACAGGCGCTCGCGGCCGGGCTCGCACCGCATACCGACTTCAACCCGGTGCTGCTGAAGCCCGCGACCGATATCGGCGCGCAGGTCGTCATCCACGGCAAGGTCGCCGCAAACCTGTCGGCACGCGACTACCACGCGTACAAGCCGACCGCGATGGCGGCGGTGATGGCGTCGTGGGACCGCCTCCTCAGCGCATATGAATGCGTCCTCGTCGAAGGCGCCGGCAGCCCGGCCGAGATCAACCTGCGCGACCGCGACATCGCGAACATGGGCTTCGCGGAAGCCGCCGACGTGCCGGTGATCCTCGTCGCCGACATCGACCGCGGCGGCGTCTTCGCGCACCTCGTCGGCACGCTCGACCTGCTGTCGCCGACGGAACAGGCGCGCGTCAAGGGCTTCGTCATCAACCGCTTCCGCGGCGACCTCGGCCTGCTGCAGCCGGGCCTCGACTGGCTCGAGGAGCGCACCGGCCGGCCGGTGCTCGGCGTGCTGCCCTACCTGCACGGATTGTTCCTCGACGCCGAGGACGGGCTCGCCGACGCGCGCGCGGACAAGGGCGAAGCGCGGCTGACCGTCGTCGCGCCGGTCTATCCGCGGATCTCGAACCACACCGACCTCGACGCGCTGCGGCTGCATCCGCAGGTCGATTTCCGCTGGGTCGGCCCCGGCCAGGCGCTGCCGCCGGCCGACCTGATCGTGCTGCCCGGCTCGAAGAGCGTGCAGGCCGACCTCGCGTGGCTGCGCGCGCAGGGCTGGGACGCGGCGATCCGCCGACACCTGCGTTACGGCGGCAAGCTCGTCGGCATCTGCGGCGGCTTCCAGATGCTCGGCACGCGGCTGCACGACCCGCTCGGGCTCGAAGGCGGCGACGGCAGCACCGCAGGACTCGGTCTGCTCGACATGGAAACGACGCTCGAAGCCGAAAAGCGCCTCGAAAACGTCTGCGGCACGCTGGACCTGCCGGGCGCGCCGTCGGCGGCGGGCTACGAGATCCACATGGGCGTGACCCGCGGCCCGGCGCTCGACCGGCCGGCGCTGCGCTTTGCCGACGGCCGTGGGGACGGCGCGCTGTCGGGCGACGGCCAGATCCTCGGCACGTATCTGCACGGCCTCTTCGACACCCCCGCGGCGCTGACCGCGCTGCTCGCCTGGGCCGGCGCGGGCGACGTCGAGCCGGTCGACCTCGCCGCGCGCCGCGAAGCGGACCTCGACCGGCTCGCGGACGCGATCGAACGGCACCTCGATCTCGATCGGCTGCTTCCCGCGGAGTGGCTCGGCGGATAACGCCTTCGGCTCACCCGCCCTACGGGAGTCCGACAGTCAGCGGCCGGTGAACTGCGGCTTGCGCTTCGCGAAGAACGCGTCGAGCCCTTCCTGGTAGTCCGCGGTGCCGAGGAACGCGAACGCGTCGCGCTTTTCCGCGACGGTCAGCGGCTCGCCCTGCATCAGCCGGCGCACCCACTGCTTGTGCCAGCGCGCGACGAGCGGCGCGCCGGCGGCGATGCGCCCGGCGCACGCGAGGGCCTCGTCGATGACCTTTTCGTCGTCGACGATCCGCGTCAGCAAGCCTTTCTGCAAGGCTTCCTGCGCGCTCAGGATGCGGCCTTCGAGCAGGATCTCGAGCAGCGTCGCCGGACCGACGAGCGCGAGCAGGCCCGCCATTTCGCCCGGGTACATCGAGAACCCGAGCCGGTTGATCGGTGCGCCGAAGCGTGAGGACTCGCCGGCGATGCGCAGGTCGCAGCAGCCGGCGATTTCGAGCCCGCCGCCGACGCACGCGCCCCGGATCGCGGCGACCGTCGGAATCGGGCAGGCGCGGATCGCGTCGAGCGCGGTCGCGACGAGCTCGTCGTGGTAGTGCAGCGCGTCGTCGACGGTCGCGCGCACGGTGAGGAATTCCTCGATGTCACCGCCGGCTGCGAACGCCTTGTCGCCGGCGCCGCGCAGGATCAGGCAGCGCAGCGAGGTGTCGGCGGCGACGCGGTCGAGCGCTTGGCGTAGCGCCGTCCACATCGCCGAATCGATGGCATTGAGCTTGTCCGGATTGGACAGCTGCAACGTCGCGACCGCGCCGTCGCGGGAGAAGAGGATTTCGCCGTTCATACCGGAATTTCGCCCAAAAACGTTCTATAGATACCTGTTTTTTCGTACAAAACTGTCTTCGATCAAATTATTCTATTCGATCGAAAAATGCCTCCATACCGTGTGGTATGGACTCCTCTGGATGATATATCATCCGCCCGCCGCAACGGCCGCGTCAGACGGTTTCGTGCGGAGATTCAGGAGGAAGGTGGAGCGACGTATGTGTGTTGCTTTCTTTGGAGGGGTGAGAGTGTCAAGTTCAATGTATGCGCACATCAGGCGCAATCCGCGTTTTGCGGAACTGGTGGAAAAGCGGACGAAGTTCGCGACGACCCTGTCGCTCGTCGTGCTCGTCCTTTTTTACGGCTTCGTGTTGCTGGTGGCGTTCGCGCCGGACCTGATCGGGATGCGTCTTTCCGAAGGCAGCAACCTGACTTTCGGCATCGCCGCCGGCCTGTTCCAGTTCGTGTTTTTCTGGGTGTTGACGTTCGTCTATGTCCGCCGCGCCAACGGCGAGTTCGACGACATCAACAACGAAATCGTGCGCGCCGCGTGGAAGGACCAAAAATAATGAAAGCGACCGTCCTTTCCCGCCTGGCCATGGGCCTCTTCGCGTTTTCGGTCGCCGCCAGCGCGGTTGCCGGCGATGCGATCGCGCAGACCGAGAAGCAGGGACTCAACCTTCACGCGATCGGCATGTTCTTCGTGTTCGTGCTGATGACGCTCGGCATCACCTACTGGGCCGCGAGCCGCACGAAGTCGACTGCCGACTTCTACACCGCCGGCGGCGGCATCACCGGCTGGCAGAACGGCCTGGCGATCGCCGGTGACTACATGTCGGCCGCGACGCTGCTCGGTCTGACAGCGATGATGTACACGCAGGGGGTCGACGCGTACATCTACATGATCGCGTTCTTCGTCGGCTGGCCGATCATCCTGTTCCTGATGGCCGAACGCCTGCGCAACCTCGGCAAGTTCACGTTCGCCGACATCACCGCGTACCGCCTCGACCAGGGCAAGGTGCGCACGATGGCCGCGGTGAGCTCGCTGACGGTCGTCTGCTTCTACCTCGTCGCGCAAATGGTCGGCGCCGGCCAGCTGATCAAGCTGCTGTTCGGCCTCGATTACATCGTCGCGCTGTTCGTCGTCGGCGCGCTGATGATGGTTTACGTGACGTTCGGCGGCATGGTCGCGACGACCTGGGTGCAGATCATCAAGGCGTGCATGCTGCTGATCGGCGGCACGGCGGTGATGCTGCTCGCGTTCAGCCAGTTCGGCTTCAGCTTCGACGAGCTGACGACCCGCGCGATGGAAGTGCACAAGCTCGGCGGCAAGCTGCTCGCGCCGGGCAGCCTGCTCGCCGACCCGGTCACCGCGATCTCGCTCGGCCTTGGCCTGATGTTCGGTACCGCCGGCCTGCCGCACATCCTGATGCGCTTCTTCACCGTCACCGACGCGAAGGAAGCGCGCAAGTCGGTGCTCTACGCATCGGGCATCGTCGCGTACTTCTTCAACGTCATCGCAGTGATGGGCCTGTGCGCGATCCTGATCGTCGGCACGAACCCCGAGTTCTTCGAGGAAGGCCAGCTCGGCGGCAAGGTCATCGGCGGCGGCAACATGATCGCGATGCACCTCGCGAACGCCGTCGGCGGCAACCTGCTGCTCGGCTTCCTGTCGGCGGTCGCGTTCGCGACGATCCTCGCGGTCGTCGCCGGTCTCGCACTCGCCGGTGCGTCGGCGATCTCGCACGACATCTATTCGCGCGTGATCATGAAGGGCAAGGCCTCGGAGACCACCGAGCTGAAGGTGTCGAAGTTCGCCACCATCGGGCTCGGTATCGTCGCCGTCCTGCTCGGCATCGCGTTCGAGAAGATGAACATCGCGTTCATGGTCGCGCTCGCGTTCGGCGTCGCCGCCTCGGCCAACTTCCCGGTGCTGATCCTGTCGATGTACTGGAAAGGCCTGACGACGCGCGGCGCGCTGGTCGGCGGCTATTCCGGCCTTGTCAGCGCGGTGATGTTCGTCGTCCTGTCGAAGTCGGTGTGGGTCGACGTGCTGCACAACGCCGAAGCGATCTTCCCCTACACGCAGCCCGCGCTGTTCTCGATGCCGATCGCGTTCCTGCTGGCGATCCTCGTGTCGAAGCTCGACACGAGCGCTGCCGCGAAGAAGGAAATCGAGGCCTTCGAAGACCAGTACGTGCGGGCCCAGACGGGCGTCGGCGCGGCGACCGCCGCGGCGCACTGAGTCGGTAGCAGTTGAAGCTTGCCGCGCCCGCAGGCGCGGCGATCGAAACCCCCGTTCCGGGATGCCGGGCGGGGGTTTTTTACGTAGGTCGGCGTGAGCGCAGCGAAGGCCGACGCAGAGCTGCCGGTCTGTGTGCGCTTCGTTTGACCCGAGCGTCGGACATCGCTGCGCTCGGTCCGACCTGCCGGCTACACGGCGTCGACCCGGACGGAGCGCGGGGCGGCGGACGGTTTTGCTGCGACTGCCGGGCATAGCTCGAGCACGGCGCACGCTGCGCTCGTCGTCAGGTCGCGGCCGAGCAGCAGCCGAACGTCGGCCGCGAGGCCTTTCGACGGGCTCGGGAGCACTTGCGGGCGGAACGGCAGGCGCGCGGCGAACGCTTCGGCTTCGTCGCGGTAGCCGTCGCGATAGGCGACGTACGACGCGGGCTGGTTGTATGGCAAGTGATTCGTCAGCCGGGGCCGGGCGAAGCGCTCCGCGGCGAGGAGGCCGGCGAGTCGGCGGGCGAGGCCTTCGCCGCCGTGGCCGTTCGCGATTTCGTAGCGCGCCGGACGGGACGGCAGCCCGGCGGGCGGCGAGGCAAGCGCGGCCGATGAACCAGGTGCGCCGGGCGACGAGGCAGGTGTGGCGGGCGATGAGGCAGGTGCAGTGTGGGTGGCAACCGGCAGGCGCGCCGCGACGATGGTCTCCGGCGCTGACAATCGAACCGGTATCACCGTTGCCGCCGCGGCGGTCGAGGCCGGACGTGTCGTGGCGGTGACGATCGCTGCTGCGGCAGCAACGGTATCCGCACGCGTCGCCGGGCCATTCCGCAGCTCGAACACGTTCTCCGCGACCTTCACGAGCTCGGCGCGCGGCGGCTCGCCCGCGGGCGCCGGAGCGGCGAGCGCACGCGGCACGACCGGTTCCGGCCGGGCGGCGACGGC
>NZ_JAKFEF010000073.1:0-68807 GCF_036675785.1 Aromatoleum sp. | reverse complement strand
CGTCGCCACCCCCGCTTCCTTCAGCCGCACCGCCTCTTCCACGGCGATCTCGTCGAACGGGTTCATCGACATCTTCACATTGGCGATATCCACGCCGCTGCCGTCACTCCTGACGCGCACCTTCACGTTGTAATCGACCACGCGTTTCACGGGTACGAGGATCTTCAAAGCCGCGCTCCTTTATATGTTTGGTCAAAGGTTCTTATTGATCGGGGCATTATGTCACCGCCCCAAATCGATTGACACCTTGACCTCCAGCCCAAAAAATCGTTCCATACGCATCGGTATGGGATGCATACGGTACCGTATGGTCCAGCCTTCGTCAATACTACCCCGTATGGAAAACATGTCGATCAAACCCCGGGTTCAACTGGACCGCGACGCGTGGGTCCTCGCCGCAACGGACGTGCTCGCCGACGAAGGCATCGCCGGCCTGCGGGTCGAAGTGCTCGCGAAGCGTCTCAAGGTCACGAAAGGCAGCTTTTACTGGCACTTCCAGGACCGGCGTGACCTATTGATGGCGGTCCTGCAGACGTGGCGGGACGGCCGGATCCGCGACATCGTGAAGCAGACCCGTGCGCAGTCCGGGCATGAACTCGAGCAGATCTATCATGTGATCGACGTCTATAGTGCGAGCCGCAGCCGGCGCGGCGCGATGATCGAACTGGCGGTGCGCGACTGGGCCCGGCGCGACGCCGATGCCGCGGCGATCGTCGCGGAAGTCGACGAAATGCGCCTGCGCTGCGCGCGCGAACTGTTTCTCGCCTGCGGCGTTCCGATGGACGAGGCGTCGAGCCGCTGCATGCTGCTCTACGCGTACGTGTTCGGGATTTCGCTGATGGTGTACGACAAGTTCGACAGCGATGTCGCCCGGCTCAAGCGGGACATCGCCGACCTCATTGCACTGTCTGCGAGCATGAAGGATCAGGCCGCCCGCGCCAGCGGCAGCTAGAGCGCGTCACCGAAGACACGCGTCGCGTTCGCCCCGGTCGCCGCGATCACGTCCGCGGCGCTCATTCCGCGCAGGCCGGCGAGGACCTCCGCGTAGCGGCAAAGGTTCGCCGGCTCGTTCCGCTCGCCCCGCGCCCACGCCGGCGGGATGTCGGGCGCATCGGTTTCGAGCACCAGCGCATCGAGCGGCAGCGCGACGGCGAGTTCGCGAATGCGCCGCGAGCCGTCGAACGTCATCGTCCCGCCGAAACCCAGCTTGAAGCCCATCCCGATGAGCATGTCCGCCTGCTGCCTGCTGCCGTTGAACGCGTGCGCGATTCCGCCCGGCACATCGATCCGTCGCAACTGCTTGAGAATCGCATCGACCGCGCGGCGGACGTGGAGGATGACGGGCAGGCCGAAGCGTTGCGCGAGTTTTAGCTGCGCGATGTAGAAATGCTGCTGCAGCTGCGGGTCGGGGTGGTCGACGTGAAAATCGAGCCCGATTTCGCCGACCGCGATCGCGCCACCCGTCGCGAGCCTGTCGGCGAGGATTTCGAGATCGTTCTCCCCGGCCCCCTCGACATAGAGCGGATGAATGCCATAGGCGTGACGAATGTCGGAGTGCGCCGCCCCCAGCGCGGCGACGCGATCGAAGTTTGCGACGTCTACCGAGGGAACGACGAACCGTTCGACGCCAGCCGCTCTCGCGGCGCCGAGCACGACCTCGCGGTCGCGCTCGAACTCGGCGGCATCCAGATGAATGTGGGTGTCGACAAGCATCGGGACGCCTGCCGGACCGACACGCTTACCGGCCGCGCCACTCCGGCTTGCGCTTGGCGATGAACGCGTCGATGCCCTCGCCGGCATCCTCGGTCATCATGTTGCAGGCCATCGTCTCGGCCGCCGTCTGATACGCGGCGTCCATGCCCATCTCGAGCTGGCGATAGAACATCTGCTTGCCCATGCGGATCGCGACCGGCGATTTGGCGCAGATCGACGCGGTGAGCCTTGCGATCTCCTCGTCGAGCTGCTCCAGCGGCACGACGCGATTGACCAGCCCGCGACGCTGGGCTTCATGCGCGTCGATGAAATCGCCGGTGACGAGCATCTCGAACGCTTCCTTGCGTCCGATGTTGCGCGACAGCCCCACGCTCGGGGTCGCGCAGAAAAGACCGACGTTGATCCCCGAAACCGCGAAGCGCGCGACGTCGGCGGCGACCGCGAGGTCGCACATCGACACGAGCTGGCACCCCGCCGCCGTCGCGATGCCATGGACCCGCGCGATCACCGGTTGCGGCAGTTCGACGAGCTTCATCATGAACTTGCTGCACAGCCGGAAAAGCGCCTGCTGAAACTCGAGCGTGTGGTTCCCGCGCATCTCCTTCAAGTCGTGACCGGCGCAGAAAGCCTTGCCTTCGCCGGCGAGGACGACGACGCGTACGCTCGCGTCCTGCGCGATCGCGTCGACCTCGGCGATCAGCGTCTCGAGCATCGCCTGCGACAGCGAATTGAACTGCGCCGGGCGGTTCAGCGTGAGGTACGCGACACCGCCTTCATCGCGGCGCATGAGCATGCCCTCGTTGTCGCCTTGAAGCATTGCACTCATTCCTGTTCTCCCTCGATTCACTCGAACGATGCCGTCGACTTGGCCTGTTCCCGCAGCACGAACTTCTGGATCTTCCCGGTCGACGTCTTCGGCAGCGGTCCGAAAACGACCTTCTTCGGCGCCTTGAAGCCGGCCATGTGTTCCTTGCAGTGCGCGATGAGCTCCGCCTCGGTCGCGCTCGCTCCGTCCCGGAGTTCCACGAACGCGGCCGGCACCTCGCCCCATTTCGGGTCGGGCGACGCGACGACGGCGGCCGCCATCACGGCGGGGTGCTTGTACAGCGCGTCCTCGACTTCGATCGACGAGATGTTTTCGCCGCCGGAGATGATCACGTCCTTCGAACGGTCCTTGATCTTGACGTAGCCGTCCTCCTGCATCACGGCGAGGTCCCCGGTGTGGTACCAGCCGCCACGGAACGACTCCTCGGTCGCGCCAGGGTTCTTGAGGTAACCCTTCATCACGAGGTTGCCGCGGAACATGATCTCGCCCATCGTCCGATTGTCCCAGGGCACCGGCTCCATCGTCTCGGGATCGAGGACGGTGATCCCTTCCTGCGCGTGGTAGCGCACGCCCTGGCGACCGTTCAGCGCGACCTGCTCGGCGAGCGGAAGATCCTTCCAGTCGTCGTGCTTCGCGCAAACGGACGCCGGGCCGTAGGTTTCGGTCAGGCCGTACACGTGCGTGAGGTCGATGCCGATCTTCGCCATGCCTTCGATGACCGCGGCCGGCGGCGGCGCGGCGGCGACCAGGCCGTAGACCTTGTGATCGATCCCCTCGCGCCACGCTTCCGGCGCGTTCGCGAGCATCGAATGCACGATTGGCGCGCCGCAGTAGTGGGTGACGCCGTGCTCACGGATCGCGTCGAAGATGAGGCGCGGGTCGACGCGTCGCAGGCACACGTTGGTGCCGGCGTTCGCCGCCATCGTCCAGGCGAAGCACCACCCGTTGCAGTGGAACATCGGCAGCGTCCACAGATAGACCGAATGCGGCGGCATGCCCCAGCTGACGATGTTGCTCATCGCGTTGAGGTACGCGCCGCGATGGTGATAGACGACGCCCTTCGGGTTTCCGGTGGTGCCCGACGTGTAGTTCAGCGAAATCGCGTCCCACTCGTCCGCGGGCCGCTCGAACACGAAATCCGGGCTTCCGGTTTCGAGGAACGCCTCGTAGTCCATGTTGCCGAGACGGTCGCCCGGCCCGGTATATTCGATGTCATCGACGTCGATGACGACCAGGTCCGGGCGGTTTGCGAGCTCGATCGCCTTGCCCATCACACGCGCAAACTCGCGGTCGGTGATCAGCACCTTCGCGTCGCCGTGGTTGAGCATGAAGGCGACCGCTTCAGGGTCGAGGCGGGTGTTGAGCGTATTCAGCACCGCGCCGGTCGCCGGGACACCGAAATGGCACTCGAACATTTCCGGCGTGTTGTTGAGGACGACGGCGACGGTATCGTTCTTGCCGACGCCGAGTTGCTTCAGTGCCGAAGCCAGTCGCCGGGCGCGCGTGTAGCTTTCGAGCCACGTGTAGCGGCGCTTGCCGTGGATGACCGCAGTACGGTTGGGGTAAACGTAGGCGCTCCGCTCGATGAACGTGAGGGGCGTGAGGGGCACATAGTTCGCCTCGTTCTTATCCAGCCCGATCTCGTACGGCGATGCTTTCTTTTCAGTCATTTCAACTCCGCTGTCATCAGTGATTCAATCAAGTTGGACGAAACGCCGGCTGTTACTGCCCGCAGCGTTCTAGAGAACCCGACCCCTGTCGATCCGCAGAATCGAGGCCGGTGATCCAGCCGGCGATCTCATTGGCCAGACGACGCGCCGCGCGGCGGTGGGCGATCACCCCACCGGCGGCGTCGGGAGTCGGCGCCTGCTCACGGATCATGAGCGCGCTCTGCGCGACTACGTCGTCGCTTCGGGGAGCGATCAGCGACGGACGGGCGATGATTATCGCATGGCTGCCGCGGGCGGTTTCGAATTCCTGCACGAACTCGTCGAGCTCGACCCGCAGCCGGCATTTGCCGCCCGCGCCGCGGTCCGGCACGAGCGCACGATCGAGCGCGAGACCGAGCATCTCGGCGGGCTCCGCGACCCAGCGCGTCTCCGAATAAGCTTCGCGCTTGGCGGGCTGGCGGTATTCGATGCGGTACTGCATCGCCCCCGTGGACAACCACGTCGGCGCCCGCACCTCGACCCGCGCCAGCGCGAGCGGCAACGGCGGATCGACCGGCGTCGCGACGCCGAGGTCGAAAAACGCGAATCGGGCGGCCGGAACACCGAGGTTCCCGCATCCTGCGACGGCCAGACTCAGCACCAGGACCGCGGCCCACTTGTACGGTCTCGTCACGAACATCGTCGACACTCCTCTGCGCTCACTTGTTCGGATCGAACCCTGCCTCGCCCGGCCCCGGAGGCGGCCGCGTGCGGCCAATCAGCAACATCTGCGGCGATGCCTGAACCTCCTCGATCAAGCGGCTCAGCCGGTGCGACGTTCCGGTCAGTTCTTTCAGCAGGCCATCGAGCTGCGGCAGCGTATTGTCGATGAGTCCTTCGCCCGTCACCTTGGCCGCGGCGTCGAGATTGTCGGCCATCCCCTGCAGGCGAACCATCAGCGTCCGCATTTCCGTCACGGCCGGCGCGACCTCGCCGCTCGCCTGCTCGAGGTTCGCGAGCGTCGCCGACAGCCGCTGCAGATTCTCCCGGCTCAGTGCAGAACGGATCACCGCGAGCGTTGCGGGCGCATCGGCAAAAGTTCGGTCGATACCGGCCGACGCCGATTCGAGGCGCTCGAGCGTGGTCTCGAGCCGCGCGAGATTCTCGTCGTTGAAAAATTGCGCGAGCTGGTCGGCGACGACCTTGATGCGCTTAGCGGCGTCGAGCGTGCTGTCGGTCAGCTGGTCAACCAGCCCAGGCTCGAGCACCAGCCGAGACGGACCTGCCCCATCCGCGACGAGCGGCGTCCGGTCGTCCCCGTGGTCGTCGAGTTGCACGTACGCGATCCCCGTCACGCCCTGGTACCCGAGCCTCGCCCGCGTTCCGCGGGTGATCGGCAGCTCTTCGCGAATCTCGATCGTGACGAGGATCTTCTCGGGATCTTCCGGATCGATGCCGATGTCGGTGACCTTGCCTGCCGAGATGCCGCGAAAACGGACATCGCCTTCGACGTTCAAGCCGGTCACGCTGCCCCGTGATTCGAGCACGTATTCCCGGACCTCCGCCCGCCCGTCCGAGAACCACCACAACGCGAAAACGAGCGCGGTCCCGAGCACGAGCGCGAACAGCCCGGCGGCGAGTGCGTGCGAGCGATTTTCCATCAGCCCTTCTCCCTTCTGCGCGCCAGCGCCCGGCGCCCGTGTTCGCCGTGAAAGAAGCGCTCGACGAACGGATGATCGAGTTCCATCGTCTCCTCCAGCGAGGCGTAACTCAGAATGCGGCGCTCGGCAAGGATCGCGACTTTCGACGCGAGCGACGCGAGCGTGTCGATATCATGCGTGACCAGCACCACGGTCAGCCCGAGCTGCTCCCGCAGCGAGCGGATCAGGCCGACGAACGCGTCGCTGCGGTCCGGGTCTAGGCCCGCGGTCGGTTCGTCGAGCAGCAGCAGTTCCGGCTCGAGCGCCAGCGCGCGGGCGAGCGCGACGCGCTTGATCATCCCGCCCGACAGCTGCGACGGCATCATCAGCGCGGTCGACGGTTCGAGCTCCACCATCGCGAGCTTCAGGGCGACGAGCTCCCGGATCTCGCGATCCGTCACGACCCGCAGTTCGCGCAACGGAAAACCGATGTTCTCGGCGACCGTCAGTGCCGAGAATAGCGCGCCGTGCTGGAACAGGACGCCGAAGCGTTGGCGCCGGGCCTGCTGTTCGCGCGCGCTGCCGGCGAAAAGCGGTTCGCCGAACAGCGAGACGGTGCCTTCTGCGGGCCGGGTGAGCCCGATCACGTGACGGAGCAAGGTCGTCTTGCCACTGCCCGAACCGCCGACGAGCGCGACGACTTCGCCGCGTGCGACCGACAGGTCGACGCCGTCATGGACCACGGCATTCCCGAAACGCGTCACGATTCCCCGCATTTCGATGACCGCTGCCGCGCTCATCCGGGCACTCCGATCGAGCGCGTCGCGATCGCAAAGATCGCGTCGACGATGATCACCGCCGTGATCGCCGAGACCACCGACGCGGTCGTGTTCGCCGACAGGCTCTCGGTGTTCGGCCGTACGCGCAGCCCGAAATGACATGCGACCAGCGCGATCAGCAGGCCGAACGCCGCGCCCTTCGCGATCGCGATGTAGAGGTTCGCAATTGGCACGACGCGCGGCAGCGTGTCGATGAAGAAGCCGAAACCGAGATCGAGTTGCACCCACGCCGACACCATCCCGCCGAGCAGCGCGACGCCCGACGTCCACAGCACGAGGAGCGGCATTGCCAGCGTCAGCGCGACGACTTTCGGCAGCACCAGGCGCCGCGTGCGCGAGATGCCCATCGCCGACAGCGCGTCGATTTCCTCCGTCACGCGCATGACCCCGAGCTGCGCGGTCATCGCCGACCCGGACCTGCCCGCGACCAGCACCGACACGAGCACCGGCCCGAGTTCGCGGACGATGCCGAGCCCGAGGATATTGACGATGTAGATGTCGGCGCCGAAGGCGCGCAGCTGCAGCGCAGACAGGTAGGACAGCACGACGCCGATCAGGAAGCCGACGAGCGCCGCCACCGGCGTCGCCTTCGCGCCGACCTTGAACACGTTGGCCGAAATCTCGAACAGCGGCCAGTCGCGCGGATGGCGGATCAGATACGCGACGTCGAGGACGAGCTGGCCGAGGAGGCGCACCAGACCGGCGACATGACCGAACAGAACGAGCTGGACGCGGCCGAGTCCGACCACGGCGTCGATCAGCGTGTAGGACCGGGGCTCGGGAAGCGGCGTGGTCGCGGCCTCGGCGACGCGTTCGATCATGGCCGACAGCGCCTCGTCGGCGTCGAGTTCGCGCGGCCAGCGCTCGCCCCATGCTTGCCACAGCAGCGTCGCGCCGAAGCTGTCGAGTCGCGACACGTCGAGTTGCCAGCTCGCGTCGGCGCCGGCGAACGCGAGTTCCTTGCGGATTTCCCCCACCCGGGATGCCAGCGAACGGAGGGTCCAGTCGCCCTCGATGCGGACGACCGGGGCTGCTCCGGGACGCGCAGCGGATGAGGCGATGACCCTCGGATCGCCGGTCATTCCGCTTCGAGCAGAACCGGCTTCGTACGCAGCAAGAGTTTTCGCCCCACCGATTGCCATTGGCGCTGCTCTTCCTCGATCGCCGATGCGGTGAGCGGCAGCTTTTTCAGCCAGCCATCCGGCGCTCCGACGAGAAAATCACGCCCTGCGCGTTCGATATCGATCGGCGGGATGCCGCGCCCGTCGCGGGCTCGGTGGATGACGGCCGCGAGCCGCAGGCAGACGATCAACAGCCAATCCCTGCTGTCCGGGTCGATCGCCCCGACACGCTCGAGCTTGCCGCGGTGCGCGAGGACGACGCGAGCGAGGCGCCCCTGGTCCATCCGCGAGAAACCGGGCATGTCGGCGTTCGCGAGAATGTACGCGCTGTGCTTGTGGTAGCTCGAATGCGCAACCGATATTCCGATCTCGTGGAGCATCGCGGCCCACTGCAGGAAGCGGCGATCAGGGTGTGCGGGATCCGAGGTCTCGGGGAGCAGGCGCGACAGCAGGAAGCACGCCGTCGCGCCGACCTCTTCGGCCTGTTTCCGGTCGATTGCGTACCGGGCCACGAACGACGCAACCGTCGCATCCCGCAGGTCGTGGTGATGATAGCGGCCGAGCAGGTCGTAGAGCACGCCCAGGCGCAGCGCGCCTTCCGAAAAAACCATGCGCTCGAGACCGAATTCCTTGAACACCGCGGACATGATCGAGAAGCCGCCGAGCAGAACCGGCAGGCGGTCGCCCTTGAGACCGGCGAGTTGCATACGATCGAGGCTCCCGGCCCGAAGCAGCGCGGCGCGCAGCCGATCGAGGCCGTCGCGCGTGATGCCGCTGTCGGAAAAGCCGTTCTGCTCGAGAATTTCCGCCAGCGCCTTTGCCGATCCGCTCGATCCGACCGCCTCCTCCCACCCGGTCTCGCGGTACGCGTGTACGATCGTCTGCAGTTCGCGGCGCGCCGCCATTTCGGCCTCGCGCAGGCCGTGCTTGTCGATACGCCCCTGCGGAAAATACTCGAGGCTGTAGCGCACGCACCCCATGTACAGCGATTCCAGCTGAATCGGCTCGAAGCTCTTGCCGATGATGAATTCGGTCGACCCGCCGCCGATGTCCACGACCAGCTGCTGACGGTGCGGATTGGGTAGCGTGTGCGCGACGCCGACGTAGATCAGCCGCGCCTCCTCGCGCCCGGCGATGACCTCGATCGGCACGCCGAGCGCCGCCTCCGCCTTCACGAGGAAGGCCGGCGAATTCTTCGCGACGCGCAAGGTGTTCGTCGCAACCGCGCGGACCGCGTCGGGCGCGAAGCCGCGCAAGCGCTCGTTGAAGCGTTGCAGCGCGTCGAAGCCCCGCTGCTGGGCCGCGGCGTCGAGCAGCTTTCCGGGCGACAGGCCGGCGGCCAGCCGGACGGGTTCCTTGAGACCGTCGAGCGGGTAGATCTGGTCGTTCACGATCCGTCCCACCTGAAGCCGGAAACTGTTGGAACCGAGATCGATGGCAGCTATCAGTTCTTGCATCATCGTGAGGCGGGAAGCGCCGGGCGGCGATCCGGAGTCGGGGTCGCGCGCATTCTAACCGCCCGCGTCGGCATCACGCCAAACCCGAATCACTGCGCAAACGTCGCGGGGAACTCGTCGCAGTCCGTATCTGTCATGAATCATTAAACCAAATGACACATAATCGCGGCAGGCAAACGTTGCGCCCGGACGCAAACAGAATGGACAGGTTCCCGATAACTCCCCGCTTTCCGACCGAACATTTCATCAACCGGGAACTGTCGCTGCTGCAATTCCAGCGTCGCGTTCTCGCGCAAGCGGCGGACAGGACCGTTCCGCTTCTCGAGCGCCTGAGGTTTCTCTGCATCGTCTCGAGCAACCTCGACGAGTTCTTCGAAATCCGCGTCTCGGGCATCAAGGAGCAGATCCGGCTCGGCAGCCGCAGCGCGGGCATCGACGGCCTCACGCCGACCCAACTGCTCGACCGCGTCAGCAGCGAGGTCCACGAGATCATCGCGGAGCAGTACGCGTTGCTCAACGGCGACATCCTGCCGGCGCTCGAAGCCGAAGGCATCGTTTTCCTGCGCCGGGGCCTGTGGAGCGATGTGCAGCGCGCGTGGGTCAAGGGGTATTTCCTGCGCGAAGTGATCCCGGTGCTGACGCCGATCGGACTCGACCCGGCGCACCCATTTCCGCGCGTCCTCAACAAGAGCCTGAACTTCGCGGTCGAACTCGAAGGGCTCGACGCGTTCGGCCGGGACTCCGGCGCGGCGATCGTGCAGGCGCCGCGCGCACTGCCGCGGGTGATTCGCCTGCCCGAAGAAATCTGCGACCACGAGTACACCTTCGTGTTCCTGTCATCGGTGCTGCACGCGCACGTCGGCGAGCTCTTCTCCGGCATGAACGTCCACGGCTGCTATCAGTTTCGGGTCACACGCAACTCGGATCTCTTCGTCGATGAGGAAGAGGTCAAGGACTTGCGCGCGTCGTTGAAGGGCGAACTGCAGCAGCGCCATTTCGGCGACGGCGTTCGGCTGGAAGTCGCCGACAACTGCTCGGAAAAGATGGCGAACTTCCTGCTTCAGCATTTCCGGCTGAGTCCGAAGGATCTTTACCGCACACCCGGCATCGTGAACCTCGTGCGGCTGATGCAGGTGCCGGACTGGGTCGTCCGTCCGGACCTGAACTACCGCCCGTTCCTTCCCGGCCTGCCGACGGCGCTGGAAAAGAGCGGCGAGATCTTCGAGACGATCCGCCGCCAGGATGTGCTGCTGCACCACCCGTTCCAGAGTTTCACGCCGGTCATCGACCTGCTGCGCGCGGCCGCCGACGACCCCGACGTGCTCGCGATCAAGATGACGGTCTATCGCACCGGGACCGACTCGGTGCTGATGGAGCACCTCGCCCGCGCGGCGCAGAAAGGCAAGGAAGTCACCGTCGTGCTCGAACTGATGGCGCGCTTCGACGAGGAGGCGAACATCAGCTGGGCGAACCGCCTCGAAGAGGTCGGCGCGCATGTCGTCTACGGCGTGTTCGGCTACAAGACGCACGCAAAGCTGCTGAGCGTGGTGCGGCGGGAAGCCGGCGGGCTGCGCCGGTACGTGCACCTCGGCACGGGCAACTACCATCCGCGCACGACCCGTTTCTACACCGACTTCGGGCTGCTGACCTGCAACGAGGAGATCGGCGCCGACGTCGCCGAAGTCTTCAAGCAGCTCACCGGGCTCGGCAGGGCGAGCACGCTGAAACACCTCTGGCAGGCGCCGTTCTCGCTTCAGGCGAACGTCATCGCCGGAATCAACAACGAAGCGGACATCGCGCGCGCCGGGCGCAAGGGCAGGATCATCGCGAAGATGAACGCGCTCCTCGAGCCGGAGACGATCGAGGCGCTCTACACGGCGTCGCAGGCCGGCGTCGAGATCGACCTGATCATCCGCGGTCCCTGCGCGCTGAGGCCCGGCGTCGAGGGGCTGTCGGAAAACATCCGCATCCGCTCGGTCATCGGCCGCTTCCTCGAACACCACCGCATCTTCCACTTCCACGCCGACGGCGCGGACCACATCTACCTTTCGAGCGCGGACTGGATGGACCGCAACTTCTTCCGCCGCATCGAAATCGCGTTTCCGATACTCGACCCGCGGCTCAAGCGGCGGGTCGTCCGCGAAGGCCTGCGCGCGTATCTCGGCGACAACTGCCAAGCGTGGGAGATGCTCGAGGACGGCCGCTATCGCCGCAAAACGCCGCGCGGGCTGCGCCGCGCCGCACAAACGATCCTGCTTGGCGAACTCGCGGGCGAAGTACACTGAACGCTGCGGGCCGGAACACGGCCGGCCGCAGCAGGACTCCCGCTAGGTATCGCGCTGCCCTCGCCGACCGCTACTTCCGCTTCGCGTCGATCACGTCGCGCACTTCGCGGATCAGCGTGACGGCGCGCTGGATCTGCGCGACGCCGCCGACTTCCATCGTGAATTTCATGAAGGCGATGCCTTTTTTCGTCAGTGTATTGACGGCGATCACGTTGAGCCTCTCGCGCGACAACACTTCCGAGATGTCCCTCAGCAACCCCTGCCGGTCGATCGCCTGAACCGCGATATCGACCGGGAACACCGACTTGCGGTTGTTGTACGCCTGCTCGCCCCACTCCGCCTCCATCACGCGCTCGGGATGCTCGGCGGCGAGCCGCTGGAAGTCGAGGCAATCGACGCGATGGATCGAAATTCCGCGCCCGCGGGTGACGAAACCCTCGATGGCGTCCGGAGGCGCCGGCTTGCAGCAGCGTCCCAGCGAGGTGAGCAGCTTTCCGACGCCGACGATCAGCACCTTGTCGCTCGAGTCCGCGGCGCGGCTGCGGCCGACGACGATCTCCGGTTCGGCCGCCGTCGGCGCCTCGTCCGCGTGCGCGTCGCGCAGCGCCGACTGCACCGCGCGCGGACCGAGTTCCCCGCGGCCGGCCGCGAGAAACATCGATTCCGCATTCTTGAAGCCGAGTTTGCCGGCGACCTCGTCGATGTTGGCCTGCGCGTGTCCCTCGCGCTGAAGCTCCCGCGCGACGACGCTGCGCCCGCGTGACAGGAGCTCTTCCTCGTCGAGCTGGCTGAAGTACTGCTTGATCTTCGTGCGCGCGCGGCTCGTCGCGACGTAAGCCTGCTGCGGTTTGAGCCAGTCGCGCGACGGGCCGCCCTCCTTCGCCGCGGTAATTTCGACCGTCTGGCCGTTCTCGAGCGGCGTGTTCAGCGGCACCAGGTGCCCGTCGATTTTGGCGCCGCGGCAGCGATGCCCGAGATCGGTGTGCAGCCGGTACGCGAAGTCGATCGGCGTGGCGCCGCGCGGCAGATCGACGACCTTGCCCTGCGGCGTCACGACGTAGATCGCGTCGTCGAGCGACGCCCGCTTGAACTTCTCGACCCAGTCGGCCGAATCCGCGACTTCGTCGCGCCACGACAGCAGGCTGCGCAGCAGCGCGATCTTCTCGTCGTAATCGCCGCCGTGGCCCTTGCCTTCCTTGTACCGCCAGTGCGCGGCGACGCCCAGCTCCGCATGCTTGTGCATGTCGTGCGTGCGGATCTGCACTTCGAGCGCGCGACCGTCGCCGGCGAGCACGGCCGTGTGCAGCGACTGGTAGTTGTTGCCCTTCGGGTTGCTGATGTAGTCGTCGAACTCCTGGCCGATCGGCTGCCAGATCTGGTTGACGATGCCGAGAACGGTGTAGCAGTCGCGCACGTTGTCGACGAGCACCCGCAGCGCGCGGATGTCGTACACCTGCGAGAAATCGAGCCGCTTCGCGCGCATCTTATTGTAGATGCTGTAGATGTGCTTCGGCCGGCCGTAGACTTCGGCCTTGATGCCGACCGCAGCGATCTCGCCCTTCAGGCGATCGATCGCCGCCTGGATGAAGTTCTCGCGCTCGACGCGACGCTCGTCGAGCATCTTCGCGATGCGCTTGTAGGTCTCAGGCTCGATGAAGCGGAACGACAGGTCCTCGAGTTCCCACTTCAACTGCCAGACGCCGAGGCGGTTCGCGAGCGGCGCGTAGATGTCGAGGCTCTCGCGCGCGACGTCGACCCGCGCTTCGCCCTTGTACTCAGTGAAATAGCGCAGAGTCTGCGTCCGCGACGCGAGCCGCAACAGCACGACGCGGATGTCCTCGACCATCGCGAGAAGCATCTTGCGCAGCACTTCGGTCTGCGCCCGGATCTCGGGAGCGCTCGCGGTCGCCGTCATCCGCGACAGCAGCCGCAGGCCGTTGAGCTTGCGCAAGCCCTCGACGAGCCGCGCGACGGCGTCACCGAAACGCTCGCCGATCATCCCGGCCGGATCCTCGACATAATCGCCGATCGCGAACAGCAGCGCCGCAACCCTCGTTTCGGCGTCGAGCCGCAGCGACGCGGCGATCAGCGCCATCCCGAGCGCGTGGGTCCAGACGGACTCGCCGGTGCCGAGCACGTGGGTCTCGTAGATACCTTCGGCCAGTTCGAGGGCTCGCCGGACCATCGCGCGCTCGTCGGCCTGCAGACCTTCTGCAAGGAGCTCGACCGGCGCGGCGGCGGCGTTCTGGGAAATCGCATGCGTGACGGAGACCATGGCGGCGATTATCCCATACTGGCCGGCATCCATGCCCGATGCGGACGGCGGATCCCGGAACCATATGCGATGATCCGGGGCTCGCCGACGACAGCAACGCCAATGCGCAAGATCGCCCCCAACCCCTACCTTCTCCTGACCCTCACCGCCCTGTTCTGGGCCGGCAACATGGTGATCGGGCGCGGACTGCGTGAAGCGGTCCCGCCGATGGCTTTGGCGTTCTGGCGCTGGACGATCGCGCTCGCGCTGGTGCTGCCGTTCGCCCTGCCGCATCTGCGCGCGCAATGGCCGCAACTCAAGTCGGGTTGGCGCGCGGTCCTCCTGCTGGGCTTGCTCGGCGTCGGCGGATACAACACTTTCGCGTATATCGCGCTGCAATACACGACCGCGACGAGCGCGACGCTGCTCAACTCCTTCACACCGGTCGCGACGATCGCGCTGGCGTTCGTCCTGCTCGGCAAACGTCTGAGTCGGCTCGAGGCGGTCGGCGTCATCGTGTCGCTCGCCGGGGTCATGACCCTCGTCGCGCGCGGCAGCCCCGAAACCCTTCTCGGCTTGTCGCTCAACACCGGCGACCTGTGGATGCTGCTCGCCGTGTTGATCTGGGGCATCTACACGGTCGGCCTGCAGTGGCGGCCGGCCGGCGTCCATCCGATGCTGATGCTCGCCGCCTTCACCGTCGTCGGCGTCGCGGCGCTGGTTCCGGCCTACGCGTGGGAAGTCGCGAGCGGCCGTCATGTCGCTGCGAGCTTCCCGGCGATCGCCGGCATTCTCTACGTCGGAATCTTCCCGGGCTTCCTCGGATACGTGTTCTACAACGCCGGCGTCGCGGCCGTCGGCCCGAGCCGCGCGTCGCTGTTCATCCACCTGATGCCCGTCTTCGCGGCGATTCTCGCTGCGGTCTTTCTCGGCGAACGGCCGGCCCCGTACCACTTCGTCGGCATCGCGCTCGTCTTCGTCGGCATTTTGCTGACCACCCGGAAGCTCGGGCGCTGACCGATGATCCTGGAATTTCTTCGCAAATGGCGGCGCGCGCGCAAGCTCGCCGTGCTGACGGTCCCGCTGCCGATGTGGCGCCGGGTCGAAGCGGGATTGCCGTTTCTCGATTACCTCGACGCCGATCAGCGCGAGCGGCTGCGCGAACTCGCCCGCGGCTTCCTCGTCGAGAAGCAGTTCCACGGCGCGCAGGGTCTCGTGCTGCGCGACGACATCCTGCTCGCGATCGCGCTGCAGGCTTGTCTGCCGATTCTCCAGATCGGCCTCGACGCGTACCGCGGTTGGGTCGGCGTCGTCGTCTATCCGGGCGATTTCATCATTCCGCGGCACGAGATGGACGAGAGCGGAGTCGTCCATGAATACGACGACGAAGTCCTCGGCGAAGCCTGGGAGGCCGGGCCGGTGCTGGTGTCGTGGCACGACGAAGGCGACGCGCCGACCGGCATCAACGTCGTGATCCACGAGTTCGCGCACAAGCTCGACATGGAGAACGGCGGCGTCGACGGCTTGCCGAAACTGCCGGCGGGGATGAGCCGCAGCGCGTGGGCGGGTGCGTTCAACGACGCGTATCAGCGTTTCTGCGACCAGGTCGACGCGGGCGAACGGACTTTTCTCGACCCGTACGGGTCCGAAAGCCCGGGAGAATTCTTCGCGGTCGCTTCCGAAGCGTTCTTCGAATCGCCCTGCCGGATGGAGCACGATTTTCCCGCCGTCTACGAACAGCTCCGCGGCTTCTACCGCCTCGATCCGGCGGCCGGCGAGCGGCGCGTCCGCGAGGAAAGCGCAAACGACGGACAGGTCCGACCGGACCGCATATTCTGAGATGCCTGCGCCCTTTCTTGGAGATGCGTTTTGCGTATGTGCCGTGACGTAAACCAAGCGTGGCAGGCCGTTTTCGGCGGCGGTTTACGTTCACGTCAAAATCGATTTGCCACCCCCTGAGGCGCCGTCTAAGCTGGAAGGGCAGCAAATGAGTATCAACCTTACTGCTCTTCCCGGAGGACGATTTATGGCTATTACCTGGATTCTGGTTGCCAACGCCAGTCTGGCTAAGCTGTATGCGAACCTCGGCCCGAACAAGGGGCTGACACTGGTCAAGGAACTGATCCATCCGGAAAGTCGACAGAAAAACTCGGAACTGGTCACCGACCGTTCCGGCCATCAGGCGACAGCGGGCAACGGTGCAGGCGGCGGACAGGGGAGCAAGCTGCCGCAGACCGCCCCCAAGACGCACGAAGCTAAGCTCTTCGCACAGGAGATCGCACAGGAACTCTATCTCGGGCGCGCAAAAAACGCGTTTGGCCGCGCCATCGTCTTCGCCCCGCCCGCATTCATGGGCATGCTCAATGCGGTCCTGGACAACCCGACCGCGCAACTGATCACCGACCGTTTCGAGAAGGATTACACGAAGGAATCCGAGCCGGTGCTCCGCGAGCGCCTCGCTTCCTGCCTTTTCCTCTGATTCGTCGACCGTCTCCCGTCAGGAGACGAAGGGACCGCAGCGCGCGGTCCCGATGAGCCGCGGGGCGCTTGGCGCCCCGCTTCGTTTTGTTGCGTCCCGGTCTCGCCGCGACTCAGTGCCGCCAGTGATGTTCGCTGAAATGCACGTGCTGCGCGTCCTCCATCATCGCCATGAAATCACTGCGGCTCATCTGGATCAGCTTCTCGTGGTCGCCGGCTTCGAAATAGATCTCGTCCTGATCGGCGAGACTGTCGTCCATCACCATCCGCATCCCGTACGCCGCCCCGAGGGGCGGAATCGCACCCGGCTCGCAGTCCTCGAACAGCGTCGAGATTTCATCCTCGCTGACGAAGCGCAACTGCCGGTTCATCTCCTTCCCGAGCCAGCCGAGATGCACGTGATGAGTCGATGGCAGGACCGCCATTAGGTATCCGTCCTCATCCTCCAGCACCACGGACTTGGCGAGACAGTTTCCCGGCACGCGCGCGAGCTGCGCCGTTTCCATGCTGCTGTGCGAATGCGGATGCGTGAGCACGTCGTAGCGCAAACCGTGCTCGCTCATGTACTCGTTAACTTTCGACGCGATCGCCATGGTCGTTCTCCTCGCTTTCAACCTCCGGGCAACGGGGCGTGTTGCCAATCGTTCGCGGATCGTTCGTCCCGCCGCAGCTTCTGCCGCGGCCCCGGCCTGTTTCATTTTAGGACGCCGAGTGCCGGCCTGCCGGCTCGATGAATGAGCGTGCTTGCGGCCGGACGGGAGCGGGACTAGAAAGAAAATCCCAGCCGAATACACTCCCGGAGGTGTCGCGATGGCCTTGCGTTTCTATCACGGCGGCGGTTCTCCCTATTCCTGGCGGGTGTGGCTCGCGCTCGAACACAAGGGAATCCCGCACGAGCAGAAGATCCTGTCGTTCGATGCGGGGGACCTCAGGAAGCCGGATTTCCTCGCGATCAACCCGCGCGGGAAGGTGCCGGCGATCGTCGATGACGGCGTGTCGCTCTACGAATCCGCGGCAATCCTCGAATATCTCGACGAACGCTACGACGAGCCGCCGCGGCTCTTTCCTGGCGACATCGGGCGGCGGGCGCTGATCCGCCGGATGGTGCGCGAGGCGGACCAGTATGCCGCCGACGCATTGGAGGACCTCGTGACCGAGGTCCTCTACACCGAGCAGATGCGATGGCGCGCCGAGCCGATCACGCATGCGCGCGACGCATTTGTCGGCGAACTCGACCGCTGGGAATCGACGATCCACGGGGACACGCTCGCCGGCGAACTGTCGGCGGCCGACTTCACGCTTTACCCGATCCTCGCGCTCGCGTTGCGGATCGAGAAGCGCAAGCCCGACCTCGCACTCCGCGCACGGATCGGACCGAGAACCGCCGCGTGGATGCGGCGAATTGAAGGGCTGCCGTACTTCGCGCGGACCTGGCCTTCACACTGGACGTGAGGCGTTCGGGGCCCGAACTCCCGCTCGCGTCGACGACGTGGAAGCCTTTTGAAACCGTTCAAATACCACCGTTCAGGCACCCGGGTGAAGAGCGACGCCGTAGGTCAGCCGCCCGTCCCGTGGCTCGCCGTCCACTGCCGGATCGGCGTGTACTGCGCACCGTCTTCGCGGCGTTGCGACGCCATCAGCGCGAAGCCGTCGACGCGCCACTCGATCGGATCGACGGACCGCTCGGGCAGCGCGGCGCGGGCATTACGCAAAAGCGTGACGTGCGGCGCGAAGCTGCGCTGTTCGACCGGAAACCCCGCGGCCGCGAGTTCGCCGTTGAGGCGGCCGACGAGCGCCGCGAGCGCCGGCGGCGTTTCATGCGCGCCGGCCCAGACGATGCGGTTGTGCCGCCAGCCGCCGAGACGATCGAGCGCGAGCGTGAATGCCTCGGCGCCGACGCGGTCGCCGACGGCGAGCAGCGCGGGAAGGCGTTCCTGCGCCACGTCGCCGAGGAACGCAAGCGTGATGTGCAGCGTGTCGCGGCGCATCCGCCGGCCGTCGCACAGCGCGTGCGCTTCCCCGCCGAGCGTGTACAGCCGTTTCGCCACCGGCGCCGCAGGCCACAGCGCGAAGAACACGCGCGCGGGCCGCGCCGGTTTCGCGACCGGCGACACGTCAGCCATCGGCCCGGTCCAGCGCGAGCAGCGCGACGACCTGCGCAGCGATGCCTTCACCGCGACCGGTGAAACCGAGCTTCTCGGTCGTCTTGCCCTTGATGTTCACCGCGGACGGGTCGACCCCGAGGTCGGCGGCGATGTTCGCGACCATCTGCGGGGCGTGGGGCAGGATTTTCGGCGCGCGGCAGATTACCGTCGCGTCGATGTTAACGACCGCGAAGCCGGCCGCGCGGACCGCGGCAAACGCTTCGCGCAGCAGCACGCGGCTGTCGGCGCCGGCGTGGGCCGGGTCGGTATCGGGAAACAGCCGACCGATATCGCCGAGGCCGGCCGCGCCGAGCAACGCGTCGGTCAACGCGTGCAGCAGCACGTCGGCGTCGGAGTGTCCCAGCAGGCCGCGCTCGTGCGGGATCTTCACGCCGCCGACGATCAGCGGGCGGCCCGGCACCAGCGCGTGCACGTCGAAACCCTGCCCGATGCGGAACGGAACGCTCATCTCAGCCCTCGCGGTTCGATAGGATCCACTCGGCCAGATGCAGGTCGAGCGGGAAAGTGACTTTCAGGTTCGTCGCGTCGCCTTCGACGAGTCTCGGGTGCAGGCCGGCCGCCTCGAGCGCGCTCGCCTCGTCGGTGACGTCCGACGCCGCCTCGAGCGCGCGGCGCAACATCACGTAGCGGAACATCTGCGGCGTCTGGGCGTGCCACAGCATGTCGCGCGGCACGGTCCCGATTGCCCGGCGATGGCCGTCCGCCCGCTTCAGCGTGTCGGCGACCGGCACCGCGAGCAGGCCGCCGACCTCGTCGCCCGCTAGTTCGCGGACGAGCTTCTCGATGTGCCACGGCGCAAGACACGGCCGGGCCGCGTCGTGGACGAGAACCCAGTCGGACTGCTCCGCCTCGCGCGAGATCGCGCGCAGCCCGGCGAGCACGCTGTCAGCGCGCGTGGGACCGCCGCAGAACAGCGGCACGAGCTTCGGCCCCAGGGCCGACCACTCGTGGCGGCCCCATTCGGCGTCGCCGACCGACAGCACGACGAACACCTTGTCGATCTCGGGCGCGCCGCACAGCACCGACAGCGAATGGAAGATCAGCGGCTTGCCGAGCAGCGGCAGGTATTGCTTCGGACGGGCCGCGCCCATGCGGCTGCCGCTGCCGGCCGCCGGGACGAGCGCGAAATGTTTCGGATGGAAATTTTGCATGGCGCGGATTCTAACCGTGCCGCCGCCCGCCGAATGCCGCGATCTTCGCGTTCACTTCTGCGTCAGGCGCTTCACCCCGGCGACGAAGCGCGCGAGCGTATCCGACAGCACGCCGCGCGGAATCATCGCCTCGATCAGCTGGAAGCGGCCCCGCGTCGCGATCGCGTGTTCGAGCGCGTCGCGCAGCTCGGCGCGCGTGCGCACCCGCAGCCCGTCGCCGCCGAGTCCCGCCGCCATCGACGCGAAGCCCCAGTCGTCGAGGTTGTTGAACTCCGATTCCGGCTGGAACGTCCGCAGCATCTCCCACGACGAATTGTTCAATATGAGCACGATCGGGTCCCAGCCGTAGCGGCGGCAGTTCCCGAGCTCCCACCCTGTCATCTGGAAAGCGCCGTCGCCGACGAGGATCAGCGGGCGTTGGCCCGACGCGGCCTGCAGCCCGAGCCCGGCCGGCACGCCGAAGCCCATCGTCGCGTAATACGCCGACGCGACGAGCGCGGTCGGCTCGATGTCCATCGCGGTGAACAGGCAATCGCCGGTGTCGGCGGCGATCGGCATGCGGCCGTGCGCGTCCATCAGGTCGTTGATCGCGATCGCGATGTCGTTCGGCGTGATCGGCTCGGCGTCCGCCTTCAGGCCGCGCGGGTAACTCCGGCGCTCGACCGGCACCGCCCGCGCGGGCTCGGCGGCCCGTTCGAGCAGCGCGTCGACGAAAGCATCGAGCGGTATGTCCGCGTAGGTGTGGTAGCCGAGCGACACGCGCTGGTCGAGCGCCTGGATCGTCTTGCGCAGGTCGATCTGGCGCGACGACACGCCGAAGTTCGTGTCCGAGATGATCACGCCGAGCAGCAGCAGCGCGTCCGACTGTTCGACGAGATCGGTGACTTCCGGCCGCCCGGCGACGCCAAGATAAGTGCCGACGAGCGGCGCCTCGATGCCGGACAGCAGACCGCGGCCGAGAATGCTCGTGACGACCGGTACGCCGAGGCGGCGCGCGAGCTCGCCGACTTTCGTCTCGAGCCCGAAGCGCCGCACCTCGACGCCGACCATCAGGACCGGCGACGACGCCCCGCGGATCCGGGCGAGGACTTCGTCGACGCAGGCCGCGAGCGCTTCCCGGTCGGCCGGCTTCGACGCCTCCGCGACGACCGGCTCGCACGGCACACCGACCATGTCGCGCGGCAGTTCGATGTAGACCGGGCGCGATTCGCGCAGGCAGCGCGCGAGCACCCGTGCGATCTCGCGCGGCGCAGTGCGCGCATCGGTGAGCCGCGCCTGGTCGCAGGTGATTTCGCGGTAGATCTCGAACTGGGAATTCAGTGTCTTCGCTTGGTGGTGCAGCAGCAGGCCGGACGTCGCCTCGCCCAAACCCGGCGCCCCCGAGATCACGACAACCGGCGATTTCTCGGCATAGGCGCCGGCGACCGCGTTTACCATGTTCAGCGCGCCCGCGCCGTACGTGACCGCGGCGACGCCGAGCCCCGACCGGAAGCGCGCCGTCGCGTCCGCCGCGAAGCCGACTCCGGGTTCATGGCTGAGCGTGTGCAGTGGCAGGATCCGCGACTCCTCGATGATCTTGAAGAACGGCAGCGCGAAATCGCCGGGAATGCCGAAAATTTCGCGTGCGCCGTGGTCGCGCAACGCAGTCAGAAGAACTTGGGAGAGATTCATGATGACTCCATGCACGGGTTGAAGCGTCAGGTTACCCGCGTACGCGAGGCAGTTTATTTTCTTTTACGCCGCCAGAACGCAATCTTCTGCCCCGACAATTTTCCATACCGCCTGTTGTCGTCGCGCCCGGACTCGTTGCGTGCACCGGCGGGCACGGGCGCTTCCCGCGCGGCCTATAATGCCCGTAGCCGCAACGTCCCCCGCGGCTCCGGTTCTCGTTTTCAGCAAGGGATCCCATGGCTACTGCTTCGATTCGCCCGGCCGCTGTCGCCGGGCAGTTCTACCCGGACAACCCCCAGGTGCTGCAGGCCCAGATCGGCGAGATGCTGTCGGCGGCCGTGCCGCTCGAAATGGTTTCGTCGCCGAAAGCCCTGATCGTGCCGCACGCCGGTTACGTCTATTCCGGTCCGGTCGCCGCGACGGCCTACGCCACGCTCGGCTCGCTGCGCGACACGGTCCGCCACGTCGTCCTGCTCGGGCCCGCGCACCGCGTTCCGGTCGCCGGCTTCGCGCTTCCGGCCGCCCAGTTCTTCTCGACGCCCCTCGGGCTCGTTCCGCTCAGCCACAGCGACTGGCGCATGTTGCGGGAGCGACCCGACGTCGTCGTCGATGACCGCCCTCACGCATTCGAGCACAGCCTCGAAGTGCAGCTGCCGTTCCTCCAGACCGTGCTCGATTCGTTCGAACTGACACCGCTCGTCGTCGGAAACGCCAGTCCCGCCGCGGTCGCCGACGTTCTGACCCAGCTCTGGGGCGGCCCCGAGACGCTGATCGTGATCAGCTCCGACCTGTCGCACTACCACCCGTATTCGCACGCTCAGGCGACCGACCGCGGCACCGTCGGGCAGATCCTGAAGATGCGCGCGCAGCTCGACCACGAGCAGGCGTGCGGCGCGACGCCCGTGAACGGCCTGATCCAGGCCGCTTCGCAGCAGGGTCTCGAACCGCAGCTGCTCGATCTGCGCAACTCCGGCGACACCGCCGGCGACCGGGCGCGCGTCGTCGGCTACGCAAGCGTCGCCTTCTGCGAGTCTCCCGCCCATGCTCCTGCTTCCCGACACTGAACTCGGTCCGACCCTCCTCGATCGCGCGCGCCACGCGATCGAGCACGAACTCGGCGTCAAGGGCGTCTCGCCCGCGGAAGATCTGCGGCTCGCGAACCGCGGCGCAACCTTCGTGACGCTGCGGCTCTCCGGTGACCTGCGGGGTTGCATCGGCAGCGTCCGGGCACAGCGCGCGCTCGGCGACGACGTCGTCGTCAACGCGATCGGCGCCGCGACGCGCGACCCGCGCTTCCTGCCCGTCGAGGCGCACGAGCTGAACGATATCCGGGTCGAAGTGTCTTTGTTATCGGAACCGCAGTTCCTCGAGTTCGCGGACGAAGACGACCTGCTCGCTCAGTTGAGACCGGGCATCGACGGTTTGATGCTGTTCGGCAGCTGCCGCAGCGCGACCTTCCTGCCGCAGGTATGGGAGCAGCTTTCCGATCCGCGCGACTTTCTCGACGCGCTCCTGCGAAAGGGCGGCCTCCGCTCGATGCAGAACGTGATGGCCGCGACTTACACAGTGCGGAAATGGCGGGAATGATCGACGGCGATGAGCGCGAATCTGCCGCTTACGTCGGCTGGCGCAAGCCGCGGCGGCGTATCGGAACGCCATAGAAACCATCGGTTCCACCTTTCGACAGCAGGCGCTTCGGACCGCGGATGGCGCGCCGAAGCGATGAACGGTGAGGCCGATGAATCATCCGGGACGCCACTGGCACAGACTCGACGACGACCGCATCCAATGCGACGTCTGTCCGCGTTACTGCAAACTCCATGAAGGCCAGCGCGGCGCATGTTTCGTGCGCATGCGCGAAGCGGACGAGGTCGTGCTGACGACCTACGGGCGCAGTTCGGGCTTCTGCATCGACCCGATCGAGAAGAAGCCGCTCAATCATTTCTACCCCGGCACCAGCGTCCTCTCGTTCGGCACTGCCGGCTGTAACCTCGCGTGCAAATTCTGCCAGAACTGGGACATCTCGAAGTCACGCGACATGGACCGGCTGATGGACCAGGCGTCGCCCGATGAGATCGCGCGCACCGCCGAGCAATGGGGCTGCCAGAGCGTCGCCTTCACGTACAACGACCCGGTGATCTTCCTCGAATACGCGGTCGACGCCGCGAAAGCGGCCCACGCTCGCGGACTGAAGACCGTCGCGGTCACCGCCGGCTACATCACCGCGGAGGCGCGCGGCGATTTCTACTCGGAGATGGACGCGGCGAACGTCGACCTGAAGGGTTTCACCGACGAGTTCTACGTCAAGTTGTGCGGCGCGCATCTACAGCCGGTGCTCGACACGCTGAAATGGCTCGTCCATGAGACCGACGTCTGGGTCGAGATCACGACGCTGCTGATCCCGGGTCAGAACGATTCGGACGAAGAACTGACGGCACTTTCCCGCTGGGTCGCGAAAGAACTCGGCACCGAAGTGCCGCTGCATTTCACCGCGTTCCACCCCGACTTCAAGATGCCCGATACGCCCGCGACGCCGCCGGCGACGCTATCGCGCGCGCGGAAGATCGCGCTCGGCGAAGGTCTCAAGCACGTCTATACCGGCAACGTGCACGACACCGAAGGCGGGACGACGCGCTGCACGGGCTGCGGCACGCCGGTCATCAGGCGCGACTGGTACGAGATCCTCGACTACGCGCTCGACGACCACGGCGCGTGCCTCGCTTGCGGTACGCCGCTCGCCGGACGTTTCGGGCATTTCGGGCGGGCCTTCGGCGCGCGCCGGATTCCGGTCGCGATCCGCCGGAGCGCCTGAATCGCCGGGCCGCCGGGCCGCTTGTTCGCGCGACATCGCCGTGCGATCCTCGCGTCATCTCATATCGTCCGGCAGCCCTGCCGACGGAGCGGGAGCGACGTGAAACTGCGACACACGACCATCAGCATCCCGACGGGGACCGCCTGGCTCGAAGGAGACCTCTGCCATGCGCCGGACGTGCGCGGCCTGGCGGTGCTGCTGCGCGCCGCGGGCGGGCCGCGAGCGAAGTCGGTCGAGGTCGCGGTCGGCGAAACGCTGCAGCAGGCCGGATTCGCCACGCTGGTCATCAACCTGCTGACCGCCTACGAGGAAACCCGCGACCCCGACGCGCGCTTCAACGTGCCGCAAATGGCAAGCCGGGTTCTCGCGGTCGCCGAGTGGGTGGGCCATCAGCCGCCGCTCGCCGGCCTCGCCGTCGGGCTCGTCGCGTGCGGTACCGCGAGCGGCGCGGCGGTCCGTGCGGCGTGGAAGTCCCCCGAACATTTCGCCGCGATCGTCTGCGGCGCGGGCCGACCGGACCTCGCGGGTGCCACGCCGCTGAACACCTTGACGACGCCGGTGCGCTTCGTCGTCGGGGGCGACGACCCGCACACGCCGATGCTGATGAACGCCTACGAGCATCTCGGTGCGCCGCGGGACTGGCAGACGCTCGACGGCGTCGGCGAGCATTTCGTCGAACCGGGCGCGATCGGTGGGCTCGCCCGACTGGCCGCCGACTGGCTCGTGCTGCAGCTCCCGCCGCCGCAGAGCGCGGCGCCGGCGCCATTCACGGCGCCCTCATCCCTGGCGGCGGCCGGGTCGCCGACACGGAACCGGCACGCTTCGGACGACTGATTCAGGCGCTGTGCTCCCAGCCCGGCGTGGCTCCGGGTCGATCGCCTTATAATCGTCCCCCTGCATTTCTCGCCGCCACGGCCCGTCCACGCCCATTCGATGCCCCATCCGCTCGACTCCCTGCTGCCGCAACTCGCGGCTATTGCCCTTCCCAAAGCCGGCGCGCGCGTCGACCTGCCCGCCCTTGCCGGCTCGTCGGACGCGCTCGCCGTGGCGCAACTCGCGACCCGCGGCCGTCGCCTGCTGCTCGTCACCGCGAACCCCCTCGATGCGCAGCGCTTGCATGAAGAGATCGCGTGGGTTGCGCCGAACCTGCGCACACACCTGCTGCCCGACTGGGAAACCCTGCCGTACGACAGCTTTTCGCCGCACCAGGACCTGATTTCCGAGCGCCTGTCGACACTCTACGCGGTGAGCCGCGGCGAAGCGGACATCGTGCTCGTGCCGGCGTCGACCGCGCTGTACCGGATGGCGCCACCGGCGTTTCTCGCCGCCTACACGTTCTTCCTGAAGCAGGGCGAACAGCTCGACGTCGAGCAGCTGCGCATGCAGATGGCGACTGCGGGCTACACGCACGTGACCCAGGTCGTCAGCCCCGGCGAATTCTCGGTGCGCGGCGGCCTGATCGACCTCTTCCCGATGGGCGCGGCGCTGCCGTTCCGCATCGACCTCTTCGACGACGAAGTCGAGAGCATCAAGACTTTCGACCCGGACTCGCAGCGCACCGTCTACCCGGTGCCCGAGATCCGGATGCTGCCCGCGCGCGAGTTTCCGATGGACGACGCCGGGCGCACGCGGTTTCGCAGCCGCTTCCGCGAAACGTTCGAAGGCGACCCGTCGCGCGTGTCGCTGTACAAGGACGTCTCGAACGGCATCGCGCCGGCCGGCGTCGAGTATTACCTGCCGCTGTTCTTCGACGACACCGCGACGCTGTTCGACTACCTCCCCGCCGACGCAGCCGTCGTCCTTCATTGCGACGTGCCGGCGGCGATCGACGCGTTCTGGCGGGACGCCCGCTCGCGCTACGACTTCCTGAAGGGCGACCGCAGCCGCCCGGTGATGCCGCCGGAAGCGCTCTTCCTCGGCCAGGAGAATTTCTACACTGCGCTGAAGGATCGGCCGCGAATTCACATCGGCGCGCGGGACGAGCCCGCGTCGGGCGGCGCGGCAGCTACCGCTGCGCCGCTGCCGGATGTATCAGTCGAGCGCAAGGCGACCGACCCGCTGCACCGGCTGAAGCAGTTTCTCGACAGCGGCTGGGCGGGCGGCGGCGGCCGCGTGCTGCTCCTCGCCGACGCGCCCGGCCGCCGTGAAACGATGTCGGATTTCCTCGGCGAATACGGATTGAAGCCGGCCACGAGCGCGGATTTCGCGGCCTTCCTCGCGTCGGACGCGCCGCTTGCGCTCGGCGTCGGCCCGCTCGTGAACGGCTTCGTGCTGCCCGACGCGAAGATCGCTGTCGTCACGGAGTCGGAGCTGTACGCGACCACCGCCCGCACGCGCCAGCGGCGCGATGCGCGCAAGGCCGCGACGATGGAAGGCTGGTTGCGCGACCTTTCCGAGCTCAAGCCCGGCGACCCGGTCGTGCATGTGTCGCACGGCATCGGGCGCTACCTCGGGCTTATCCACATGGACCTCGGCGAAGGCCAGACCGAGTTCCTGCATCTCGAATACGCGAACGGCGACAAGCTCTACGTGCCGGTATCGCAGTTGCACGTCATCACGCGCTACGCCGGCGCGGACCCGGAGGCGGTCGACCTGCACCGCCTCGGCTCGGGCCAGTGGGAAAAGGCACGAAAAAAGGCGGCGATGCAGGTGCGCGACACCGCGGCGGAGCTTCTCGCGCTCTACGCGCAGCGCGCCTCGCGCCCCGGCCACCGCTTCGATTTCAAGCCGCACGACCTCGACGCGTTCGCCGAAGGCTTCGGCTTCGAGACGACGCCGGACCAGCAGGCCGCGATCGACGCGGTCGTCGAGGACATGAAGTCCGGCCGGCCGATGGACCGCCTGGTCTGCGGCGACGTCGGCTTCGGCAAGACCGAAGTCGCGTTGCGCGCGGCGTTCATCGCGGTCGCCGACGGCAAGCAGGTCGTCGTGCTCGCGCCGACGACGCTGCTCACCGAGCAGCATTACCAGCTTTTCGCCGACCGCTTTGCCGACTTCCCGATCCGCATCGCCGAGCTGTCGCGCTTCAAGAGCGCGAAGGAGCAGGCCGACGCGCTGAAGCTGCTCGCCGAGGGCAAGGTCGACATCATCATCGGCACGCACCGCCTGCTGCAGAAGGACGTCGTGTTCAAGCGCCTCGGCCTCGTGGTCATCGACGAAGAGCACCGTTTCGGCGTGCGGCAGAAAGAGGCGCTGAAGGCGCTGCGCAGCGAGATCGACATCCTGACGCTCACCGCGACGCCGATCCCGCGCACGCTCGGGCTCGCGCTCGAAGGCCTGCGCGAGTTCTCGGTGATCGCGACGGCGCCGCAGAAGCGCCTCGCGATCAAGACTTTCGTGCAGCGCTTCAGCAAGGGTATCGTGCGCGAGGCGGTGCTGCGCGAGTTCAAGCGCGGCGGACAAGTGTATTTCCTGCACAACGAAGTCGAGACGATCGAGAACGTCCGCAACGACCTCGCCGAGCTGCTGCCCGAAGCCCGCATCGTCGTCGGCCACGGCCAACTGCCCGAGCGCGAGCTCGAACGCGTGATGCGCGACTTCACCGCGCAGCGTGCGAACCTCCTGCTCTGCACGACGATCATCGAGACCGGCATCAACATCCCGACCGCGAACACGATCCTCATCAATCGCGCCGACCGTTTCGGCCTCGCGCAGCTGCACCAGTTGCGCGGCCGCGTCGGTCGCAGTCACCACCAGGCCTACGCGTATCTCCTGACCGACGCGCACGCGAAGCCGAGCGCGCAGGCGCAGAAGCGGCTCGAGGCGATCACGATGATGGAAGACCTCGGCTCGGGCTTCTACCTCGCGATGCACGACCTCGAAATCCGCGGCGCCGGCGAAGTGCTCGGCGAGAACCAGTCCGGCGAAATCCAGCAGGTCGGCTTCAGCCTGTACACCGAGATGCTCAAGCGCGCGGTGCGCGACCTGCAGGCGGGCAAGGAGCCCGATCTCACGCAACCGCTCGACGTCGTCTCCGAGATCAACCTGCACACGCCCGCGCTGCTGCCGAACGACTACTGCCCGGACGTTCAGGAACGGCTGACGCTCTACAAGCGCCTCGCGAACTGCGAATCCGACGACGAACTGCGCGGCGTGCAGGAAGAACTCATCGACCGCTTCGGCGACCTGCCCCCACAAACCCAGGCGCTGATCGAAAGCCACCGCCTGCGCCTGCTGGTGAAGCCGTTCGGCGTCGCGAAGCTCGACGCGAGCGACGCGCAGATCAGCGTCCAGTTCGGCCCCGAAGCACCGATCGATCCCGCGAAAGTCATCTTCCTGATCCAGAAAGACCGCAACACGAAGATGTCCGGCCCGGACCGCCTGATCCGCAAAGCCACCCTGCCGAACTTGAAGCAGCGCGTCCAGGGCGTGAAGGAGCTGCTGGACGCCGTCCGGGCGTGATCGCCGGCCGGGCCGCGCAGGCGCCCGGACCGATGAATCGCGCCGGCGCGGGCGATCAGCCGGGCGGCTTGACGGGTCTTCTCAGATAGGTCGCGGCGGGGATGATCCGGGGCGGCTTTCAGCTCCTGTTCAAGAGGAAGACTGCCGACTACATTGAATCGCACGGTCTCGTGCAGCGTATGGCACGGCCGCCATTCGATCGGGGTCGCTTCTGGCCACCGCTTCGAACTTTCCTGTTTTGCCGGGGGAACAGATGAAGGCGCGCATTACGGTCATCACGATCGGCGTCGATGACCTGGAAAGATCCCTCCGCTTCTACCGCGACGGGCTCGGCCTCGCGACGCAAGGGGTTGTCGGCGCCGAATTCGAACATGGCGCGGTGGCGTTCTTCGACTTGCAGGGCGGACTGAAGCTCGCGATCTGGCCTCGCGCGAGCATCGCGCATGATGCCGGGATCGCCGCCGGCCGTCCCGCTTCGACGGAATTCACGCTCGGTCACAACGTCGCCTCGAAAGACGACGTCGACGCAGTGATGGAGCAGGCGCAGGCGGCGGGAGCGAAGATCGTCAAGGCGGCGCAACAGACGTTCTGGGGCGGCTACGCGGGCTATTTCGAGGATCCGGACCGCCACTTGTGGGAGGTCGTGTGGAATCCCGATTGGGCGGCGCCGGACTAGCGCGAAGCGCCTCGCCCGCCGCCGCCGCAGATCGGGCCCGGTCGGAGCGGAAGATGAAGGCGTACCGGAATCTGAGCGGAAAGTCGGGCATCGTCGCATTCGAGATCGGCGACGACTTCGTGAGCGTCGTCTTCCGGGATGACCCGCTGCCCTATGTGTATTCCGCGTCGCAGATACCGCCGGCGAAGATCGCGCAGATGAAGGCTCTCGCGCTCGCCGGGCGGGGCTTGGCGAGCTTCATCAGCCGCAACGCCGATGTCAGCGACGCCTACACCCGCCCCTGACGTCGCGCGCGGCCGCGTATTCACTGCTTGATGTTCTGGTTCATGTGAAACACGTTCTGCGGATCGTACCGGCGCTTTATCTCCCTGAGCCGCTCGTAGTTTTCGCCGTACGCCGCGGCGACGCGCTCGCCTTCGTCCTCCGTCATGAAGTTCACGTAAGCGCCACCCGATGCGTACGGCGCCGAGGCGCGGAAAAGATCGCGCGCCCACCGGATGCACTCCGCGTCCTGCGCGGGGTCGTCGCAGCGCGCGTGAACGTTCATGACGAACTTCGCGTCCCGCGCGAGGTACGCGGTCGCGTTACGCGGGACGCGGTTGGGCGCGCCCGCTAGATGGCCGATCAAGATTTCGCATTGCGGCGACGGCAGCCTGCCCGCATGCTCGATCTTCGTGTGGAGCGCCGCGTCGCTCAGCTGGGTGAAGTTGTGGGATTTCCAGTAATTCCGCGCGCCGGGCGCGAGCAGCGGGTCGAACGCCTTCTGCCAGTCGACGTATGGCATCTCGCCGACATGCGCGCCGTGCGCGTCGCCCAGCGCGGAAGCGGCGCAAGTGCCGCTTCCGCGTGCGCCGCGTCGCCGCAATACGCGAGCGCGACGACGACGACCTTCGCCCCGTGCACGTCCGTCGGGAGGAACGGCAACGGCGGCGCGTGGCGCAGCACGATCCACGCCGTCAGTTCCTCCGGTGCGTGTGCGACGAAGTCGCGGTAGCCCGTCAGTACCTGTATCGCCTGCGCGAACGGATAGACGGTCAGGCCGGCGACGATGTTCGGGCCGAGCGCATGCAGGGCGAATTCGTAGCGCATAACGACGCCGAAATTGCCGCCGGTGACGGCGGCCGCGAGCGGCGCAGCCTGTTCGTTGGATAACGCGTTCATCCGTATCTCCTCCGCCGGCGTGGGCAAGACTTGTGAGAAGCCGGCACGACTGGCGTACGGCCGCCGTCGAACGGAGATTACCGGGCGGGGTCGGAGAAAAAGGCATCCGGGTCCGGGGATTGCCAGTCGGGGGCGACCGGTTCGCGAGGCGCACACGCCCGCGCCTCACGCCGCAGTCTAGGAAAACCTCTGCGGAAAATCGCGACCGCGGGCGCTTTGCAGGAGAAAAACATGACCGACTTCGACGTCCAGCTCTTCGTCATCGGCGCCGGCTCGGGCGGCGTGCGCGCGGCGCGCGTCGCGGCCGGCTTAGGAGCACGCGTCGCGATCGCGGAAGAGCGTCGGCTGGGCGGCACCTGCGTATCGCGCGGATGCATCCCGAAGAAACTGCTCGCCTACGCCGCGCATTACCGCGAGGACTTCGAGGACGCGGCGGGATTCGGGTGGTCGGTCGCGCAACCTACCTTTTCATGGGAGCGGCTGGTCGGCAACAAGAATCGCGAGATCGACCGACTGAACGGGGTGTATCGCGAGCTTCTCGAAGGGGCACGCGTCGACATCCTGCAAGGGGGCGCGAAGCTCGCCGACGCGCACACCGTGTCAGTCGACGGCCGCATGGTGACCGCCGAACACGTGCTCGTCGCGACCGGCGGCCGCCCGTTCAAGCCGGATCTGCCGGGGATCGAACATGCGATCACGTCTGACGAAGCGTTCGAGTTGCGCGAGCTGCCGCGACACATCCTGCTGATCGGCGGCGGCTACATCGCTGTCGAGTTCGCGGGGATCTTCAACGGGCTCGGCGCCGACGTGACCCTCGCCTATCGCGGCGAGCAGATCCTGCGCGGCTTCGACGACGACATCCGCCGGCACCTGAACGCGGAAATGCGGAAAATGGGCGTCGCGATCCTGCTGGAGACCGACCTCGCGGGCATTGTCCGGCGCGACGACGGCGCCCTCGACGTCGAGTGGTCGCGCGGGTCGGGGCGACCGGACGTATTCGACACGGTGATGTTCGCGACCGGGCGCAAGCCGAACACCGAGGGGCTCGGCCTCGCCGAGCTCGGCGTGAAACTCGACGACGACGGCGGAATCGTCGTCGACGACTGGCAACAGACCAACGTTCCCGGCATTCATGCAGTCGGCGACGTGACGAACCGAATCGCGCTGACGCCCGTCGCGATCCGCGAGGGCTTCGCGGTCGCGGCGACCTTGTTCGGCGGCCGGCGCACGCGTGTCGATTACGACAATCTGCCCTCCGCGGTCTTCAGCCAGCCGCCGATCGCGACCGTCGGCCTGACCGAAGCGCAGGCGCTGAAACGGTTCGACGAGGTGGACATCTACCGCAGCGACTTCCGCCCCCTGCGGCACACGCTGAGCGGGCGGGACGGACGGAGCCTCGTCAAGCTCGTCGTCGAGACGGCTTCGCAGCGCGTCGTCGGCGCCCACATGGCAGGCGCCGACGCGCCCGAGATCATCCAGGGGATCGCGATCGCGGTGAAGATGGGCGCGAAGAAATCGGATGTCGACGCCACCATCGGCATCCATCCGACCGCCGCCGAAGAGTTCGTGACCTTGCGGGAGAAGGAGACGAAGCGACGGCATGACGATGTCGACGCTGCGCCCGGCGAGCGGAAGCGTTGAACCGCTCCCGTTCCCGTTCGACTCGGATCAGAACAGGAACGGCTGCTTCGCTGCCGGCTGCGTCGACGCGCTGCTCGCGTCGACCGCAAAGACTTTCGCCTGCCGCGGCTTGAACCACACCGTCCGTCCCGCGGCCAGGTCGAGCGTCGCGGCGCGCTCGCGCGTCAGTTCGACCTCGATCATCTCGGCCTCGTGTTCCAGTTCGACGCGCACCAGCGGCCCGATGCGGTGCACATGGCTGACGAGCGCCTTCATGCCGCCCGAAATAGGCGCGGCGTCGAGTTCGATGTCGTGCGGCCGCACGAACGCGATCGATCCGGCTTCGGGCGCGTCCCCTTCCCGCTCGACCTCCGCCCAGCCGCCGTGCATCCGGCTGTGGAAGACGTTCACGTTGCCGAGGAACTGGTAGACGAACGGCGATGCGGGGCTCGAATACACGTCGTCCGGCGAACCGATCTGCTCGATGCGCCCGCGGTTCATCACGACGACGCGGTCGGCGACTTCGAGCGCCTCTTCCTGGTCGTGCGTGACGAACACCGACGAGATATGCATTTCGTCATGCAGCCGGCGCAGCCAGCGACGCAGCTCCTTGCGCACTTTCGTGTCGAGCGCGCCGAACGGCTCGTCGAGCAGCAGCACTTTCGGCTCGACTGCGAGCGCGCGCGCGAGCGCGATGCGCTGGCGCTGCCCGCCCGACAACTGCGACGGATAACGCTGGGCAAGCCAGTCGAGCTGCACGAGTTTCAGCAGGTTCATCACGCGGTCGCGGATCTCGGCTTCCGACGGACGCAACTTCCGGGGCCGCACGCGCAGGCCGAACGCGACGTTCTCGAACACCGACATGTGCCGGAACAGCGCGTAGTGCTGGAACACGAAACCGACCTGGCGTTCACGCGCATGGACGTGCGTCGCCTCCTCGCCGGCGAACAGGACGTTTCCGCCGTCGGGCGTCTCCATGCCCGCGATGATGCGCAACAGCGTGGTCTTGCCGCAGCCCGAGGGCCCGAGCAGCGCGACCAGCTCACCGGTGGGGATATCGAGGGACAGATCGTCGAGCGCGACGAAATTGCCGAAGCGCTTGCTGATGTTGCGGATTTCGATGCTCATGGGCGTTCCGTGGCGACGGCTGGGGGCAGTTCGATTTTTTTAGGCGGCAGTTCAGCGGTCAGCATCTCCGTTTCCTTGCGCATCCGCCATTCGACGATCGTTTTCGCGACGAGCGTCACGAGACCGAGCAGTGCGAGCACGGTCGCTGCCGCGAACGCGCCGATCTGGTTGTACTCGTTGTAAAGGATCTCGACGTGCAGCGGCAGCGTGTTCGTCTCGCCGCGGATGTGGCCCGAGACGACGCTGACCGCACCGAATTCGCCCATCGCCCGCGCGTTCGCGAGGATCACGCCGTACATCAGGCCCCACTTGATGTTCGGCAGCGTCACGCGCCAGAACATCTGCCAGCCCGACGCGCCGAGCGACACCGCGGCTTCTTCCTCGTCGCGGCCCTGCGCCTGCATCAGCGGGATCAGCTCGCGCGCGACGAACGGGAAGGTCACGAACAGCGTCGCGAGGATCATGCCGGGCAGCGCGAAGATGATCTTGATGTCGTTCGCCGCGAGCCAGTCGCCGAAGAAGCCCTGCGCGCCGAACAGGATGATGAAGATCAGGCCGGCGACGACCGGCGACACGGCGAACGGCAGGTCGATCAGCGTCGTCAGGAGGCTCTTGCCGCGGAACTGGAACTTCGCGATCGCCCACGCCGCAGCGACGCCGAACGCGATGTTGAACGGCAGCACGAGCGCGGCGATCGTCAGCGTCAGCAGCATCGCCGACTGCGCCTCGCTGTCCTGCAGCGCGTCCCAGTACGCCTGCGCGCCCTGCGCGAACGCTTCCCAGAACACCGCGATCAGCGGCAACACGAGGAACAGGAACAGGAAGCCGAGCGCGATGCCCGTCAGCAGCAGGCGGACCCAGCGCGGCTCGGCGGTTGCACGGCGTGCGGTCATGGCCGGGCCCCCGCGAGCGCGAGCCCGTCGGCCGCGGCGTCGCCGTCGCGGCTCTTCGAATGCCGGTTCGCCGCCCACCACTGCAACAGGTTGATGACGAGCAGCATCACGAACGAGATCACGAGCATCACGACCGCGAGCGCCGTCGCGCCGAGGACGTCGTACTGCTCGAGCTTCGAGATGATCAGGAGCGGCGTGATCTCGGAGATCAGCGGCATGTTGCCGGCGATGAAGATCACCGAGCCGAACTCGCCGATCGCGCGCGAGAACGCGAGCGTGAAGCCGGTGAGCCACGCCGGGAATATCCCCGGCAGCAGCACGCGGGAGAAGGTCTGCCAGCGGCTCGCACCGAGCGACGCCGCGGCCTCTTCGACTTCGGGCTCGATGTCCTCGATGACCGGCTGCAGCGTGCGCACGACGAACGGCAGCGTCACGAAGATCAGCGCGACGACGATGCCGGCCGGCGTGAAGGCGATCCTTATGCCGAGCTTCGCGAGCTGCTCGCCGACCCAGCCGTTCTCGGCGTAAAGCGTCGCGAGCGTGATGCCGGCGACCGCGGTCGGCAGCGCGAACGGCAGATCGACGAGCGCATCGACGAAACGCTTGCCGGGAAACGGATAGCGCACGAGCACCCACGCGACGATCAGTCCGAACAGCGCATTGACCGCCGCCGCCGCGAACGACGCGCCGAAGGTCACGCGGTACGACGCGAGCGCGCGGTCGCCGGTCGCGGTCGCCCAGAAATCCGCCCAGCTCAACTGTCCGGTTATCAGGATCATTCCGGCCAGCGGGATCAGCACGAGCAGCGTCAGATACGTGAGCGTGTAACCGAGTCCGAGGCGGAAACCGGGCAGCACTCCATCGGGTTTGGCGGTGGCAGGAAACATGTAAGGCGCGTGAGGTGGAGAGGCGGGTTCACAAAACGATGCGGCCCGCCTGAGCGGGCCGCGTGAGCGCAAGCGCGCGGATTCTACTTCTGAACGTAGATCTGGTCGAACGTGCCGCCGTCCTTGAAGTGCGTCGCCGCCGCCTTGCTCCAGCCGCCGAACACTTCATCGACGGTGAAGGTCTTGATCGGCGGGAACTGCGCCGCGTGCTTCTTCAGCACTTCCGGGTCGCGCGGACGCAGGTAGTTGTTCGCGGCGTTCTCCTGCCCTTCCTTCGACCACAGGTACTCGAGATACGCCTGCGCGACCTTGCGCGTGCCCTTCTTGTCGACGACCTTCTCGACGATCGCGACCGGGAATTCCGCGAGGATCGACTGGCTCGGATAGACGACTTCGAAATCGCCGCGCCCGAACTCGCGCGCGATCAGTTCGGCTTCCGATTCGAACGTGACGAGCACGTCGCCGATCCGGCGCTGCATGAACGTCGTCGTCGCGTCGCGTCCGCCGGAACCGAAGAGCGGCGCGCTCTTCAGCCAGTTGGAGACGAACTCCTGCGCCGTCTTGTCGTTCCCGCCGGGCTGCTTCAGCGCGTAACCCCACGCGGCGAGATACGAATAGCGGCCGTTGCCGGTGTTCTTCGGGTGCGGAATGATGACCTGGACGGCGCCCGGCTTCGCGATGTCGTTCCAGTCCTTGATGCCCTTCGGATTGCCCTTGCGCACGATGAACACCATCGTCGAAGTGTAGGGCGACGCGTTGTCCGGGAAGCGCTTCGCGTAGTCGGTCGCGACGAGCCCTTTCTCGGCGAGGAAATCGACGTCCGTGGCCTGATTCATCGTCACGACGTCGGCTTCGAGTCCGTCGGCCACCGCGCGGGCCTGCTTCGACGAGCCGCCGTGCGACTGCCGCACCTCAACCTTCTCGCCGGTCTTTTCCTGCCAGTACTTCTGGAACAGCGGGTTGTAGTCCTTGTAGACATCCCGCGCGACGTCGTACGAGACGTTGAGCAGGTTTTGCTGGGCGTGCGCCCCGCCGACGAAGAAGACACCGACGGAGACCCCGACAGCAAGCAGCAGACCGGGCAATCTTTTCATAAGGACAATCCAGTGGAATCGGAACGGCGCCACGATAGCCGAAGGCATCCGCGCATTCAATGCATACAGACCCCTTTTTTTATAACCGCGCGATATAAGAATCTTTGGGGGTGTTTTGCAAAATCCATAAAACCCGTTATTCATGCCCCAACGTGAGGCGGCTAAACTCGACCGGTCTTGAGTCGAGTTCGAGATTGCGAAACTTACGATGCCCCGCGACGCCGCAATACGCTGCCCCAACTGCAAAGCGAACGAATGTCGCCGGTCGGCGTGGCTTTCGTCCGCCGAGCGACGCGCCCACCGGCACATGCATCCCTATCGCTGCCGCCAGTGTTCGCATCGTTTTCATCTACGCGACAGGGTGCCGGTGCGCCACGGAATGATCGTCGGCGGAGCGCTGGTGTCGCTTGCGTTCATCGTTGTCGCGACCGGAACGCTGCTCCACTGGAGCTACGATGTCGCGCCCGACGCAGGACCGGTTTCCGAGGTTGAACCGGTGGACCCGTACACGCTGAGATCGGCGCAACAGGGCGATGCCGAGGCGCAATTCCGGATCGCGCGCATCCTGCTCTCCGATCCGGTCCCGGATCGCAAGAACGCTTCCGAAGCGGTCCGATGGCTCACCGCCGCCGCGGAGCAGGACCACACCGGCGCGATGGTCCAGCTCGGAAAGCTGTATCGCAGCGGCGTCGGCGTGCTGCAGAACTTCGGCAATGCGGCGAAATGGATCGAGACTGCGGCGGTCCTTGAGGATCCCGCCGGGATGCATGAACTCGGGCGGTTGTATCGCGACGGCGTCGGCTTCGACCGCGATGCGGTCAAGGCCTACATCTGGTTCAGCCGTTCCGCCGCGGCCTTCAACACCGCTGCGGTGCGCGACCGCGACGACGTCGCGCGCGGGCTGAGCGACGAACAGTTGGAGGATGCGCAGCGCAAGTCCGCGGTCGCAAAAAAGGCGCCGGCGGGCGACGGCGCCGGGGAGCCCGGGCTCGCGGGGAAAATCAAACTGAGTTCGACGGAGGAAACGGAAAAGAATGGAACAACCGAGTGACAGCCGCGCATGCGTGATCGGCCACATCACCGTTAGGGATCCCGACAAGTGGGCGGAATATCGCCGTCAGGTCCCTGCCACCCTTTCCGACTGGGGCGGTGAACTCGTCTTTCGCGGCCGAAAGATCTCCGTCATGAGCGGCGAGCATGCCCACGCGGAGACCGTCGTGCTCCAGTTTCCCGACGCCCGCTCGCTGCATGGGTGGTTTCAATCGCCCGCGTACCAGGCGCTCATTCCGTTGCGTCAGCAAGCCGCAGACGTCGTTCTGGTCGGCTACGAGTCCTGACCGGGCTCACCGCCGGAGGGAGCGGGAACCAGACGAGGCTGCTCGAGCATCGCGCGCCGGCTGTCCGGCGTCTCGAGGCTGATTCGCCCGAGCGTGCCGCTGCGATAATCGTTCAGCAGGATTTGCGACGCCTTCTCGAGATCGGGCGCGCCACCCTTCAGTCGGCAGCCGCGACGCGCGGCAACCGTTTCGACGACCCCGACGGCATCGAGCGCGTCGAGCCGCTCGGGCGCAATCTTGTAACGCGACGCGAGCAGCGACGGATAACGGTCGAGCAGCAAGCCGGCGAGGAAGGTCGCGACCTCCTCGTCGATGACCGCGTTGCGCCCAATCGCGTGGCTCGCGGCGAGCATGAAGCCGTCCGAGTCGTGCTCGATCTTCGGCCACATCATTCCCGGCGTGTCGGTGATCGTCATGTGCGAGCCGAGATCGAAGGTCTGCTGCGACTTCGTCACCGCCGGCTCGTCGCCGACCTTCGCGACGCGGCGCTTCAGCAGCGCGTTCATCAGCGTCGATTTGCCGACGTTCGGGATCCCCATGATCATCATGCGCAGCAGCTTCGTGCCGTCGCTGCGGTGCGGCGCGAGGACCTGGCAAAGCCCCGGCACCCGCGCGACGTCGCCCGGTTTCTTGCACGACAGCGCGACCGCCTTCACGCCGGGCTGGCGGTCGTAGTACTCCATCCACGCGCGCGTCGCGACGGGGTCCGCGAGATCGGCCTTGTTCAGCACCTTCAGGCACGGTCGCTGACGAAAGCGACGCAGCTCGTCGATCATCGGGTTGCTGCTCGCCTCGGGCACGCGCGCGTCGAGCACTTCAATGACGACGTCGGTCATCGCCATCGTCTCGGCCGCCTTCTTGCGCGCGGAGGTCATGTGACCGGGGAACCACTGGATCGACATCTGGAATCAAAGCCCTGGAGAAGGCGCGCATTATCGCCTCGTTCGCCGGCCACTTGGGGCAAAATGGCGGACTTTCGAGGGAATACGGATGAATCGTGACGAGGTCGTTGCGTCGACGCGGCAGTGGCTGGAAAAGGCGGTGATCGGGCTCAACTTGTGCCCGTTCGCGAAGTCGGTGTATGTGAAGAACCAGGTGCGCATCGTCGTCAGCGACGCCAGGCACGCGGACGAGTTTCTCGAGGAGCTCGACCGCGAGCTCGAATTCCTCGCCGCGGCCGACCCGCAGGACGTCGAGACGACGCTGCTGGTCCATCCGACCCTCTTCCGCGACTTTCTCGACTTTAACGAGATCGCCGGGATCGCCGAGGAAGCGGTCGCCGAGCACGAGCTCGAGGGCGTCATCCAGGTCGCGAGCTTCCATCCGCGCTTCCAGTTCGACGACACGGCCGAGGACGACATCGGCAACTACACGAACCGCTCGCCGTACCCGACGCTGCACCTGCTGCGCGAAGAGAGCGTCGAGCGCGCGATCGAGTCGTACCCGGACGCCGACACGATCTACGAGCGCAACATCGAAACGCTGAAGAAGCTCGGTCACGACGGCTGGAACGCGCTCGGCGTTCCGGCGCCGAAGGACGACCAAGAGTGAGCGGAGCGCGCGCAACGGCAAAACGGCCGCAGGCCGACCGGGCGAAGACGAGCCCGGCCGGGACCGAAGAACGACCGGCGGCGGCGCTGCCGGAGCTGCGACCCGGCCAGTCGGCCGAGCTGCTAAAGGAACTCCACATCCTCACGCGCGACGGCAAGCTGAACCAGGACAGCCGTCGCAAGCTGAAGCAGGTCTACCACCTCTACAACTTCATCGAGCCGCTGCTCGAGGAAGTGCTTGCCGCGCAGGGCGACCTGACGCTCGCCGACCACGGCGCCGGCAAGTCCTACCTCGGCTTCATCCTCTACGACCTGTTCCTGAATGCGCGGGAAGCGGGACATGTGTACGGCATCGAGACCCGCGACGAGCTCGTCGCGAAGTCGCGCGAACTCGCGGCGCGACTCGGCTTCGAGCGCATGAGCTTCCTCAACCTGTCGGTCGAGGAGTCGATCGATTCGCCCGAACTGCCCGAGCGCATCGACGTCGTCACCGCGCTGCACGCATGCAACACCGCGACAGACGACGCGATCCGCTTCGCGCTGGAAAAGCGCGCCCGCTTCATCGTGCTCGTCCCGTGCTGCCAGGCGGAGGTCGCCGGGGCGCTGCGCCGGCACAAGAACGAATCGTTCGGCAGGACACCGCTGTCCGAAATCTGGCGCCACCCGATCCACACGCGCGAATTCGGCAGCCAGCTGACGAACGTGCTGCGCTGCCTGCTGCTCGAATCGCACGGCTACCAGCTGACGGTGACCGAGCTCGTCGGCTGGGAGCATTCGATGAAGAACGAGCTGATCATCGCGCGGTCAACCGGCCACGCGCGGGGGAACGCTCGCGAGCGCCTCACGCAGATCCTCGCCGAGCTCAATCTCGAAGAGATGACTCCCCGGTTCGTCTACTGATCTGCGGCGGCAGCTTCCATCACTTGATCTGCGCGAAGCAAATCGGCGGCAACGCCCGGTAAGCTCAAGTCCTTTTCGAGGCCCGATCACCATGCCCGACCTACCCTTTCCCGTCATCGTCGCCACCCTCTTCCTGTTCGGCTGCCTCGCGATGCTGCACGTCCACATGCGCCAGCAGGAGCGCCTGCGCGCGCTGCCGCTGCGGGACGAGTTTCTCGCCGGGCGTCCGGCCGCGGCAGCGGCGTGCGCGCGCTGCACGTCCACCGACAAGCGCGAATTCGGCCTCGGCGACGGTGAAAACGCGCAGCGCGTCGTCGTCTGCGCGAAATGCGACCGCCCGATGTACCGCTACCACCAGCCGAAGCAGGACTAGAACGTTCCGCCCGTCCGCGCGGTCAACCGCGAGTTGGCCGACGTGGAGGACCGGAACATGGACGTCATTCCCCTGCTCACCCGGCTCGGCGTGCCGACCGGGATCCTCGACCGCGGCGACCTGCCCGTCCGCAGCCCGATCGACGCGAGCATCCTGGCGCACCTCTCGCCGACCTCCCCCGCCGAAGCGAGCACCGCCGTCGAGCGCGCTCGCACAGCCTTTCTCGCGTGGCGCGAAGTTCCACCGCCGCGCCGCGGAGAGTTCGTGCGCCGCTACGGCGAGGTGTTGCGCGCCCACAAGGCCGACCTCGGCGAGCTCGTGACCATCGAATCCGGCAAGATCCGCCAGGAGGGGCTCGGCGAAGTGCAGGAGATGATCGACGTCTGTGACTTCGCGTGCGGGCTGTCGCGCCAGCTTCACGGCCTGACGATCGCGAGCGAGCGCCCCGGCCACCGGATGATGGAGCAGTGGCATCCGGCGGGCGTCGTCGGCGTCGTCTCGGCGTTCAATTTTCCGGTCGCGGTGTGGGCGTGGAACGCGATGCTGGCGTGGGTGTGCGGCGACAGCGTCGTGTGGAAGCCGTCACCTCGCACGCCGCTCTCCGCGCTCGCGTGCGCGTCGCTGTTCCGGGCGGCGTCCCGTGACTTCGCCGACGTACCCGACGGGCTGCTCGAAGTGCTGATTGGCGGCAATGGGCTCGGCGAAAGCCTTGCCGACGATCCGCGCGTCGCGGTGCTCTCGGCGACCGGCTCGACCGCGATGGGCAAAGCGCTCGCGCCGCGCGTCGCCGCCCGACTCGGGCGCTCGATTCTCGAACTGGGCGGCAACAACGCCGCGATCGTCTGCCCGAGCGCGGACCTCGACCTCGCGGTGAGGGCGATCCTGTTCGCCGCGGCCGGCACCGCGGGACAGCGCTGCACGACGCTGCGACGGCTGATCGCGCATGAGTCGATCGCCGACGCGACCGTCGAGCGGCTGCGGGTGCTCTGGCAGCGCATCCCGGTCGGGAATCCGCTCGATCCGGCGACCCTGGTCGGCCCGCTGATCGACGCGGACGCGGGAAAGGCGATGGACGACGCCCTCGCCGAAGCGCGCCGCTCCGGCGCCACGGTGTGGGGAGGCGAAGCCGTGCCGGTCGAAGGCTGCAACGGTGCGTGCTACCGCCGTCCGGCGCTCGTCGCGATGCCGGCGCAGACGCCGCTCGTGAAGCGGGAGACGTTCGCGCCGATCCTCTACGTGATGCGCTACCGCGACTTCGACGACGCGATCGCGCTGCACAACGGCGTGCCGCAAGGGCTCGCGTCGTCGATCTTCACGCGCGACCTGCTCGAGGCCGAGCGCTTCCTGTCGGCGACCGGCAGCGACTGCGGCATCGCGAACGTCAATATCGGCCCGTCGGGCGCCGAGATCGGCGGCGCGTTCGGCGGCGAAAAGGATACCGGCGGCGGGCGCGAGTCCGGCTCCGACGCGTGGAAAGCCTACATGCGCCGCACGACCTGCACGATCAACTATTCCGCGGCGCTGCCGCTTGCGCAGGGGATCCGCTTCGCACTCGACAACTGACGACGCGCTGCTCGGTCACTCCTTCGGCGTCGACGCGCGGGTGACGAGCAGCTGGTCGATGCGGTAATTGTCGATGTCGACGACCTCGAACTTGTAGCCGCCGTAACTCACCGAGTCGGTGCGCTTCGGCACCTTGCGCAGCATGTACATCATGAAGCCGGCCATCGTTTCGTAATTCTCGTGGCCGACGAACTCGTCGATGCCAAGCACATGCATCACGTCCTCGATCGGCGTGATGCCGTCGATCAGCCACGAGTCCTCGTCGCGCTTGACGATCAGCTCCTCCTGGAACGCGCTGCCGAGCTCGCCCATCACCGTGTTCATAATGTCCTGCAGCGTCAGCAGCCCGACGATCAGCGCGTACTCGTTGACGATCATCGCGAAATCCTCGCGCGCCGCACGAAAGCGCTCGAGGGCTTCGAACAGCGTGAGCGTGTCGGGAATTACCAGCGCGTTGCGCACGACCGGATCGGCACGCAGCGACAGCTTCTGGCCCGACAAGATGCGCGCGAAGATGTCCTTGGAATCGACGTAGCCGACGACCGTGTCGATCGTGTTCTCGCACACGGGAAACTTTGCGTGGGGCTGCGCAACGAGCTTCGCGCGGATGCTCTCCTCGCTCTCGCTCAAGATGAAGTGGACGATGCTTTCGCGGTTCGTCATCGCCGACGGGACGGTGCGCGAATCGAGCTCGAACACGTTGACGATGAGTTCGCGCTCCTGCTTCAGCAGCGCGCCCGTTTGCGCGCCGACGTCGACCATCGCGACGATTTCGGCGGAGGTGACGCTCTCGGTGCGCACGTTCGGCAGCTTCAGCAGGCGGAACAGCCAGTTCGCGAGCCCGTCGAACAGCCACACCAGCGGCGCGAACGCGACCACGCAAAAGCCCATCGGCTTGACGACCGCGACGGCGACGCGCTCGGGCGCCACCATGCCGAGCCGCTTCGGCACGAGGTCGGAGAACAGCACGAAGAGCGACGTCACGATGACGAACGACACGACGAAGCTCGCGCTGTCGAGCAGCGGGCCGTCGTAGACGAGCCGCAGGATCTGCGCGACTGCGGGCGACAACGCGGATTCGCCGACGATGCCGCCGAGAATCGCGATCGCGTTCTGGCCCAGCTGGACGACGGTGAAGAAATGGCCGGGGTTGTCCTGCAGCGCGAGCACGCGCTCCGCGCCGGGGCTTCCCTGCTGCGCCATCAAGCGGAGCCTGATCTTGCGCGAGGCCGCGAGCGAGATCTCGGAGATCGAAAAGAACGCGCTGGACGCGATCAGCAGCGCGATGACGAAAATCTGGTTCGTGAAGTTCACATTAACCGCTCCCCCGGCGATGCCGTCCGACCCGATACGGAAGCGGCTTGCCCAAAACGCTCTGCGCTCAGGCCCCCTTCAGGCGCACCGGTTCGACGAGAACCGTTTCCCGACCGTTCGTCACCCATACCTGTCCGTCCTGCAGCGTACATTGCAGCCGCATGCTGCGGTCGACGAGGGCTGCGAGCGCGGGCGCGGCATCGGCGGGTAGATTCCATACCGTCAGGTTCGCCTGGCGCGCGAGTTTGTCGCGGACGCCGTTCCACCAGATGTCGGCGGCGCGGCCGTAGCTCACGACGACGACGTCGCGCGCGCGGCCGCAGGCCTTGCGGATCCACTTCTCGTCCGGCTGCCCGACGTCGATCCAGCGCTCGATCGCGTCGGTCAGATCCTTCTGCCACAGGTCGGGCTCGTCGTCGACGCACAGGCCCTTGCCGAAGCCGAGCGCCGGGTCCGCGTACATCGCGAACGCAAGCACGCGCACCATCATCCGCTCGTCGGTCTCGGACGGATGACGCGCGATCGTGAAGCCGTGATCGCCGTAGTAGTGGCGGTCCATGTCCGCGACCGAGAGTTCGGCCTTGTAGATCGTTGCCTTGAGCGCCATCGCCGCCGCCTTCAGTGCGTCGAGCCGCCGGCGCGGCGCGCCTGCTGCCAGCCGAGCACCGCCTGCGTCGCATACGCCATCACGCGGTCGCGCACGGCTGCCGGCAATTCGTTCGACAGCGCGGCGAACAGCTCCTCGTTCATGTCGCGCGCGAGGCCGTCCGCGGCCAGCCCTTCGGACAGACATCGGATCTGGACGTGGGCCAGCGCGTCGGCGACGAGCCGCCAGCCGAGTTCGGGCATCGTCGTGGCCAGCGCGGTCATCATGCCGCCGAGCCGGACCAGGATCGTCGTCGCCTGCTCGCGCTCCTCACTGGCGATCATCGCGTGCCACAGCGTGAGATGGATCGCGCGCCGCAGGTCGATCTTGAAGTCGATTGCATTGCCTTCGAAAGCGTCGATCGCGGCAAACTGCTGCTGGAATTTCGCCTCCTGCTGCGGGTCGAGTCCGACGCGCAGCGCGCCGACCAGTTCGGAAAGACCCGGAATCGCGACGAGCCCGAACGCTTGGCTGTACGCGAGCCCCCACTGGTCGAGCCCGGCGACGATCAGCGCGAGGCGCAACGCGCGTGCGTCGTCGCCGCCGGCCGCGCTCCAGTTGCGCAACGCGACCGAGAGCTCCCCGACGCCGCGCACGCGTCCGGCGTCGTCCTCGTTCAGCGTCAGGCGGAACACTTGCGAGAACGCGTCCTGCGCCATGCGCGCGGCGAGCTTTTGCACGTCGGCGGGCGCGAGCGCAAGGAGCCCGTCGGCGGGAATCGGTGAAGCGGGCGGCGCGAAGGAAGTCATGCTTCGGTTCCACGTAAAGGCCGGTATTCTGAAGGCCTACCGGCTTCACGGCAAATCGCCCGCTCAGGCGTGGCGTCGCCGTCGTATATCGAGCCGGGCACGCTGCCGGCGACATTTCCGCCGAAGCGCGCTTGTGGATTCATCCATTGCTGACAGAATGGGGTCCCGATTGCCGCCCCCCTCTGCGCCCATGACCCCCACCCCCTTCGCGAATCTGACACCGGACCTCATCCTCGATGCGATCGAGAGCGTCGGGCTGACGCCGGACGGACGAATGCTCGCACTGAACAGCTACGAGAACCGCGTCTACCAGGTCGGTATCGACGACGCGCCGACGGTCGTCGCGAAGTTCTATCGCCCCGAGCGCTGGACGGACGACGCGATCGGCGAGGAACACGCTTTCGTTGCCGAACTCGCCGAGCGTGAAATCCCCGTCGTCCCGCCGCTGCGGCTGCGCGGCGCGACCTTGCATTCGCATGGCGGCTTGCGTTTCGCGCTGTTCCCGCGCATCGGCGGCCGCGCGCCCGAGCTGTCGGACCCGGCGACGCTCGAATGGATGGGGCGCTTCATCGGCCGCATCCACGCGGTCGGCGCCCTCGCGCCTTACCGGGCGCGCCCGAGCCTCGACATCACCAACTTCGGCGAGGAGCCGCGCGACTGGCTGCTCGCGCACGATTTCATTCCCGATGACCTGCTGCCGGCATGGCGCAGCACGATCGACCAAGCGCTCGACGGCGTCCGGCGCTGCTTCGACCGCGCGGGCGAGGTCGCGCGCATCCGCTTGCACGGCGACTGCCACGCGGGCAACGTGCTGTGGAGCGAAACACGTGACTCTGCCGGGCCGCAGTTCGTCGATTTCGACGACAGCCGGATGGGGCCGGCGGTGCAGGACTTGTGGATGCTGCTGTCCGGTTCGCGTGAAGAGATGGGACGCCAGCTCGCCGACGTGCTCGCCGGTTACGAGGATTTCCACGACTTCGCGCCGCGCGAGCTGCACCTCGTCGAAGCCTTGCGGACGCTGCGCCTGATCCATTACTCGGCCTGGATCGCGCGCCGATGGGACGACCCGGCGTTCCCCGCGGCCTTTCCGTGGTTCAACACCCAGCGCTACTGGCAGGACCGCGTGCTCGAACTGCGCGAGCAGGTCGCGCTGATGGACGAACCGCCGCTGTGGTCGAGCTGAAGCCGGGCTGAAATCAGGCGCGGCGCAGGAATGACGGCGGCTGCGCGGCGGGCCTCGGGGTGCCCGAGCGGAAATCGTCGAGCATCCGCCGCAAGGCGCCCGCATCCTCGTCGGTGAAGCCGCGCTTGAAGTCGGTCAGAAGCAGTCGCGAGCGCGTGAACCAGTTGCCCGGCGCGTCGTCGAGCGCGCACCAGCTCGCGGACGGGACGTCGGGCACGTGCTGCCTGAGCCATGCCATCGCCTCGCGCTCCCGCAAGCCGTGGAGTTCCGAGCCGTGCTTCGGGATCAGATGCGGCGTCGCGCCGGCGACACGCCCCCGCAGGTCTTCGGAGAAGCGGCTGACCAGTTTCGACAACGAAAACAGCACGCGCCAGTCGGACGCGATCACGATCCGCGCTTCCTCGTAATCGCGCACGACCGCCTCGATCAACGGCAGGCAGCGAAAATCCTCGACCTCCCCCCAGGGGTGGGTCACCCCGTCGAAATCCATGAAGATATAGGCAGGCTGAGTCATCGGACGACGCGCGGGATTAGGGGGCGATTCGGCGCCTAATCCAAAACGGGGCAAATTCGAGGCCTGCTAGAATGCTGCATTGCGTCATCAACTGCAAGTTCGGCGGCGCGACCAATAAATGAAGCAGCTCGGGGGAACCCGACCGCGTCCCGAAGCCGAGGCTGCGCGCCTGTCCACCACCCGTTACGGAACGTTCTCATGAAGCCCCTCGTGAATCTCGAAGGCAAGATCGGCCTGATCACCGGCATCGCCAACGAAAAGTCGATCTCGACCGGCGTCGCCGAAGCCTGCGCCGAAGCCGGCGCGAAGCTGATCCTCACTTACCAGAATGAAAAGACCCGCGCGTTCATCGAGCCGGTCATCGCCCGGCTCGGCATCACCGACGCCTATCTGATGGACGTCACCCGGCCGGAAACGCTCGCCGACGTCTTCGCGCGCATCGATGCGACCCACGGCAAGCTCGACTTCGCGATCCACAGCATGGCGTTCGCGAAGCGCGACGATCTGCATGGGCGCGTCGTCGACACGTCGGCCGACGGTTTCGCGATGGCGATGGACGTCTCGACGCATTCGTTCGTGCGTCTCGCGAAAATGGTCGAGCCGCTGTTCGAAAAGGCCGGTGGGGGTTCGCTCGTGACGATGACCTATCTCGGCAGCGAAAAGGTCATCGCGAACTACGGCGTGATGGGCCTGTGCAAGGCCGCGCTCGAAGCGGCGACGCGCTACATGGCGTACGAACTCGGCGCAAAGAACATCCGCGTCAACGCGGTTTCGCCCGGTCCGCTGATGACCCGCGCAGCCTCCGGCATCGCCGGCTTCGACGGCCTGATGGCCGCGGCGGTCGAGCGCTCGCCGATGCACAGCCTCGTGACGCCCGAGGACATCGGTGCGCTGACGGCCTTCCTCGTGTCCGACGCGGGCCGCCTCGTGACCGGCGGCGTCCATTTCGTCGACGCCGGCTACAACATCATGGCCTGATCGCGCGGGTTTCCGCAGGTGACCGACGTCGCGGACGCCCGCGAAAGGATGGGCCGGGAGCCGGTGTTACTGCCGGATCCCGTCCCCGTCCATCCGCTGCTCGCCGGCCAGGCCGAAATCGGCCGCGGCGAGTACAGCATCGTGCTCGACCACGACGACGCGGAACGTGTGTACAAGGTCGTCAGCTCCCCCGCGGACCTCTTCCTCTACACGGCGGACGACCGTCCGCGCGGCCCGCACTTCCCGGTCGTCTACGCGAACCACGGCGCGATCGGTCGCGCGAGTTCGGGCTACCCGTTCCATCTGCTCGAAATGGAACGCCTTTTTCCCCTTCGCGAAGGCAGCCCCGCCGCGGACCTCGCGAACCGGCTGATCGAAGCCTACTGGTTCGCGTGTCAGCAATGGAGCCGCCTCGGGCCCGACATGGGGCGGATCGCGCTGTACCACCTCGCGGTGACGCCGGCGGACATGCCCGACAGCCTGAAGCAGGCGCTCAAGGCGCTGTCGGACTTCGTCGAGGACTATCAGGTCCTGCCCGACATCCTCAACGCGAACAACCTGATGGCGCGCGCGGATGGGACGCTCGTTTTTTCCGATCCGGTCTTCATCGCCTGAAACGGGGCCGCGGCGGGCCGGGGGTATGATGTCCGCCCCAGTCACCCCCGGATTCGGCCATGTCGGACTGTCACGACCATCCCCCCGAGCTGCCGGGCCGCGCCGAAATCGGCATCGCTCGCACCGGAAGTTTCGATCCGGCGGCTTTCGAACAGGCCGTCAATGATCTGCTGAAAGCGTGCGGCGTCGCGCCCGACACGCCGCACATGGGCCGAACCGCGCCCCGGGTGCGCGAACTGTGGCAACGGCGGCTGCTCGGCGGCTATGAGCTGGATCCTGCCGAAGCACTCGGGGACGGCTTCGCCGACGAGCGAACCGACATGGTCGTGATCCGCGGCATCGCGGTGCACGGCGTCTGTCCCCACCACCTCGTGCCGTTCCGCGGCGTCGCCCACGTCGCCTACCTGCCGGGCGGCCGGCTGCATGGGTTCGGGCGCATCGCGCGGCTCGTCGACGCGATCGGGCACCGTTTCACGTACCAGGAATGGATGACGCGCGATATCGCCGACGCGCTGCTCACGCACGGCCGCGCGCGCGGCGCCGCCTGCATCATCGAAGCGGAACAGCTTTGCCTGCTGCTCGGCGAGGATCGCCGCGGCGACGAACGGGTCGTCACGCAAGCGTTTACCGGCGAGTTCGAGACCCGCGACACGCTGCGCGCGGAATTCCTGCACGCGGTATCGCTGCGCGTCGGGCGCTGAGCCCGACGGCCAGCGTCAGTAAAGCGTGAAGGTCGATGCCCGCGTCGGACCGAGGTCGACGTCGAGCATGACGACGCGCTCGCCGAGCAATACCAGGCTGCCTCGGCGCCGGTCGTTGCCCGACGACGAGAACTCGAAGTCGTAGACGCGGCGCAAGCGCAGACGGCCGTCGTCATCGCGTGCCGCACGCACCGACCGCCGCGCGACCGTCTCGTCGAGAAGCTGCACGTCCTCGCGCCGGCACGCGGCGCGCGCCGCTTCGACCGCGACGTCGCGCGCCCGCACGCTGTCGAACCAGTACCAGCCGAGCGCGCACAGCAGCGCGAAGCCGAACAGCTCGATCGCGGAGACGGACAGCATCGGGCGTTACCTCAGGGGGACGGAAGGTCGAGCATCATGCCGCGGATCGCGAAGAACATCACGCTTCCGAGCACGGCCGCCGCGGGAACGGTCACGAGCCACGCCGACACGATGCGCCGGATCTGCGAGCGTTTGACGAGTTCGTCCTTATAGACCTGCCGAAGCTGCCTCCGCTCGGACTTCGAAAAATTCGCCGGGTCGAGTTGCCGCTTCGACCGCTCCTTGAGCTCGCTCAGCATCTCGCCCTTCGCCGCTACGCCGGCCCTGGTGAAGCGCGCAATGAAGGCTTCGATCGCGTCCTGGTCGGCGTCCGGGTGATGCGCCTTGATGTCCGCAATCATGCGTGCCTCGCGTCCGAGCAGGTACTCGCGCAGAAAGCCGACGCCGAATACCGCGCCGACCGCGATGTGCGTCGAACTGACGGGCAGCCCGAAGGCGCTCGCGATCAGGACCGTCACCGCGGCGGACATCGCGACGCAGAACGCGCGCATCTGGTCGAGCTCAGTGATCTCGCTGCCGATCGTGCGCACGATGCGCGGGCCGAACAGCGCGAGGCCGACGCAGATCCCGAGCGCACCGATGAGCATCGTCCACAGCGGCACCGGCAGCTGCGGCGCGCGCATCACGCCGCCGTGACCGAGCTCGACGACGATCGCCGACAGCGGCCCGACGGCGTTCGCGACGTCGTTCGAGCCGTGGGCGAAGCTCAGCAGCGCCGCGGCGACGATCAGCGGCAGCGTGAAGAGTCGATTGACGCTCTTGCGCGTGTTCGCGATCGATCGCGCGCGACGCGCGACGAGCGGCCGGGCGACGAAGAACACGACGACACCTGCCGCCACGCCGACGAGCAGCGCGTCGACGAGATCGATCTCGAGCAGCCGCGTGCGCCCCTGCATCAGCAGGTAGCTCGAGAACGCGAAGGCCATCGCGGCGAGGAGGTAGGGCACGGTGCAGATCGCGGCCCCGACCATGTCGGCCTGGAACAGGATGCGGCGCTTGATCAGGTAGAGGAATCCTGCCGCAACCGCACCGCCGAGCAGCGGCGACACGATCCAGCTCACGACGACCGCCATGATGACCTGCCAGTTGACGACGTCGGCGCCGTGCGCCGCGACGCCGGCGCCGAGCAGCGCGCCGACGATCGCATGCGTCGTCGACACCGGCGCGCCAAATGCGGTCGCGACGTTCAGGAACAGCCCCGCGCCCATCAGCGCGGCGAGCATCGACCAGATCAATGCTTCACGGTCGACGATCCGCGCCGGGTCGAAGATGCCGCTGCGCATCGTGCCGACGACCTCGCCGCCCGCGATCAGCGCCCCGGCGGCCTCGAACATGGCCGCGATCGCGAGCGCGACGCCGAGGCTCATTGCGCGGGCGCCGACCGCGGGCCCGACGTTGTTGCCGACGTCGTTGGCGCCGATGTTAATCGCCATGTAGCCGCCGAGCACCGCCGCGATCGCGAGGATGACCGCGTTTTCGCCGTCGGCGACACGCGCCGCGAACAGCATCGCGCCGATGATGTAGATCAGCGCAAGGCCCAGCCTCAGGATCTCGCCGCTACCCTTGCGCGACGCCTGCTCGATCTGCGAGATATGCTCGAATTCCACCGGAGATCCGTGACGAAGGTGCCGACGATGGCGCCGGCTTCAGAGTTTGTCGTATTTTTCGTGCCGCCCCCGCGCCTTCTCCACCGGGTAGCGCGTGGTATTGATCGCGAGCTTGCGATGCGAGGCGTCGGCGAGGTCTATGTCCAGCACGTCGGCAAGGCGGACGAGGTACAGCAGCACGTCGGCGAGTTCCAGCGCGACCGCCTCGCGTTGCTCGGTGGACAACGCCGCCGACGCTTCCGGCGTCAGCCACTGGAAATGCTCGATGACCTCGCCGGCCTCGCCCGACAGCGCCATCGCCAGATTCTTCGGCGTGTGGAACCGCTCCCAGTCCCGTTCGGCGGCGAACGCGCGCAGCGCATCGCGCAGCATCAGCAAACTGTCCGGCGTGCTCATTCGATGTGATGCTCCAGGTCGAAAGCGCCGTTGCCGTCTTCGCCGAGGTTGCGCGCGAGCCACGGCATCGCGGCTTCGAGGATTTCGGGCAGGATCCACGGCGGATTGACGATGTACAGGCCGCTGCCGAACATCCCGAAACCGTCCCGCGACGGCTTCGAGACCGCCAGGCGGACGTCGAGCCAGCTTTCGGCCCCGAGTCCGGCGAGCCGCCCGGGGAGCTGGCGCGCTTCGGTGCGCGCGAGCATCGGGTACCAGACCACGTACGTGCCGCCGGGAAAACGCTTCATCGCGTCGGCAACCGTGTCGACGACCCGCCGGTAGTCGTCCTTGACCTCGTAGGGCGGATCGATCAGCACGACGACGCGTCGCGTCGGCGGCGGCAGCAGGCTGCGCAGTCCGGCGAATCCGTCGGCCTTGCGCACCAGCACGCGATCGCCGTCGTGCGCGAAAGTCTGCCCAAGCAGCGCGGCGTCGGCCGGGTGCAGTTCGAACAGCCGCATCCGGTCCTGCTCGCGCAACTGCGTCATCGCGATCGCGGGCGAACCGGGATAGAACGTCAGTCGCCCGTGCCCGTTGAACTGCGCCAGCGCATCGAGATACGGCCGCATCTGCGCAGGCAGGTCGTCCCGCTGCCACAGTCGTCCGATCCCGCTCGCGAACTCCGCGGTCTTGCCCGCCTGCTCGCTTTCGAGCGCGTAACACCCCGCACCCGCATGCGTGTCGATGTACCACCACGGTTTGTCCTTCCGGTTGAAATACCGCAGGAGTTCGACGAGCACGAAGTGCTTGAGGACATCGGCGTGATTACCGGCGTGGAAGGCGTGACGATAGCTCAGCATGAAGGGGAATTCGGTCGAAGCGGGGCGGGAATGCTATCACTGCGCCGGGCGCAAGGCTCGAGGCGACAAGGCCGTTCTCGCCCCGTTGCGGGCAGTCCGTCGGACCGGGAGCAGCGAAAATCGCGCCCGACGTCTTGCCGCGCAACCCCATCCCCTTGATATCATTGCATCCCCGCACTGCTGCAGCGCGGCACCCTATAAAGAGAGACGAGGAATGGCGATATACGCCCTTGGAGACCGCACGCCCCGCTTTGGGGAAGGCTGCTGGGTCGCCGACAACGCAACCGTGATCGGCCGAGTGGAAACCGGCAGCAACGTCAGCATCTGGTACAACGTCGTGATCCGGGGCGACAACGATCCGATCCTGATTGGCGACGACACGAACATCCAGGACGGCTCTATCCTGCACAACGACGACGGCGTGCCGCTCGTCATCGGCTCGCACGTGACCGTCGGTCACATGGCGATGCTGCACGGGTGCACGATCGGCGACGGCACGCTGATCGGCATCAACGCGGTCGTGCTGAACCATGCCGTCATCGGCAAGAACTGCATCATCGGCGCCAACGCGCTCATCCCGGAAGGCAAGGTGATCCCGGACCGGTCGCTCGTCGTCGGCTCGCCCGGGCGCATCATCCGCGAACTGACGGACGAGGACATCGAGGGGATCCGGAAAAACGCCGCGAACTACGTCGCCAACGCGCGCATGTACGCGACCGAATCGCGCCACATCAACCCGTTCGGCTCGCCGAAGTAGCGCCCCTCGGGCTCGCGCACCGGTGTGCCGGAGCGCATCAGCCAGATCAACGCGGCGAGGATCATCGTCCCGCCGGCGACAGTTCGGCGCGATCGCCTCGCCGAGAAAAACGGCGGCGAGAACGAACCGTGACGACCGGTTCCAGCGTCGCCGCATCGGCGGCGCCGAGCTTGCTGCCCCCCGCGAAAAGCCGAAAGCTTGCCGAACCGGGCGAAGACGGTCAACGGAGCCGCGCGCCGGTCAACGGAGCCGCGCGAGGAGGTGTCGCGGATACCGGAAACCGCTCGCGACCGTGCCGTATTCGTGTTTTTTTTACAAGCCATTACAGCGGACCGCCCACGCCTTGTGGAAGCGGCTGTACACTGCGCCCCGGATTTACCCATACGGATTTTCGATATGTGTCGCGCCGCGAGCCGGTACTTGCGCTTCTTGCCGACTGCTTTCGTGCTCGCTTTCGCACCCTTGTCCGCCGTCGCGCACCCGTCCGCGGAACCGGCGATTCCAACGGTCGAACTGTCTGCCGAAGCGAGCCGACCGGCCCCGAACGACATGGCGATCGCGAACGCCTACTTCGAGGCGAGCGGCACCGACCCGGCGAAACTCGCGGACCACGTCAATGGCACCGTCGCGTCCGCGCTCGAAGAGATCCGACGGTCCCCCGACATCAAGGTCAAGACCGCGGGAACGGGCACCTATCCCGTCTACGGCAAGGACGGACGGCGGATCGAAACCTGGCGGATGCGCTCCGAGCTTCAACTCGAGAGCCGCAACCTCCCCGCCCTCGCGAAACTCCTCGGAAAGCTCCCGGCGAGCCTCGCGGTGTCCGGGCTGGTGATGCAACCCGCACCCGAGACACGTAAAAACGTCGCCGACCAGGTCGCCACCGATGCGCTCCGCGCCTTTCAGGTGCGCGCCAAGACGATCGCCGACACGCTCGGCCGGGCCTACCGCATTCGCCAGCTTTCCATCGGCTATGGCGGCGGGCAGCCGATTCGTCCAATGAAATCGATGGCCTTCCGCGCCGAGGCGGCGCCGATGCCGATCGAAGCCGGTGAAACCGAGATCGTCGTAACGGTCAACGGAACGGTTGAACTGACCGATTGACCGCAGCGCGTCTTTCCCCCCACTCCTTCCTCATGGAGCAGCGAACCTGAAATCCCGTACCTTCGCCCTCGCCGGCCTCCTCGCGGCCGCCGGAATGCTGGCCACTACCGCCTATACCCGCGAGACGTCCCGGACGGTCGGCTACTCATGCCCCGACGGCGAACGCTTCACCGTCGAGTTCCACCAGGACCACATTCGCCTGCGCACCGGCGCGGGAATCTTCGCGCTGGCAGTCGATCCCTCCGCGTCCGGCGAGAAGTATTCCGACGGTTACACCGTTTTTTCGGCAAAGGGCTCGCAGGCGCAGCTCGAGCGCCCCGGCGTCGCGCCGCATACGAACTGCATGTCGCTAAAGCAACCGATCTGATCGGGCGCGGCCGGCAGGCGGCGGGCTACGATCCGCACAAGTTCGCGTTCCGCGGCCGACGCGCTGCAGCACGCGCCGGCCTGGACGGCCCGTAAGCCTTCAACTATCGTTCGGGCGAACGTCACCGGACCTCACCGATGCCATTTCGCTTCCGAAATCGCCTGGTCATCGTTGTGCTCATTGCGTTGCTCGGCGCGTGCAGCAGTGTGCCGCCGACGTCATCGACCGGGACGCCCGGCGCAGCCGGAATGGAAACGCCGCGGAGCGGCAGCGAATACTTCTCGCTCGACGACCATCGGCAGTCCCAGGAGATGGTGATCTTCGCGCTCGGTCTGCTCGACACCGGCTATCGTTTCGGTGGCCGCAATCCGGACGCCGGGCTCGACTGCAGTGGAATGGTCAGCTACATCGTCGAACAGGTCAGCGGCCGGCGGCTACCGCACAACGCCGCGCAGATCGCCGAGCGGACGCGGCCGATCTCGATCGCGGCGCTGCAGGCCGGCGACCTAGTATTCTTCAATACGCGCGCCCGCAAGCACTCGCACATGGGCATTTACATGGGCGACGGAAAGTTCGTCCACGCTCCATCGAGCCGCGGGGCGGTGCGTATCGAGCGGCTCGACAACCCGTATTTCAAGCCGCGAATCGACGGCGCCCGGACCCTGCTCGCCGAAAACTGACCACCGGGGCCCGCGACAGGGCGGCGCCGACCCGAAGATCGGGCGCAAGTCCGGCGCCGGAAGCGATGACCTTCGTTCACCAGGAGGATGAGACATGCTCGCACGCAGGATTCGGGATGTGATCAGGGATCAAAAGATTCTCGTCGGTGAAGCCGACATGACGGTGCGCGACGCCACACAACGCATGGCCGCGGCGCACGTCGGAGCGATCATGATCGGCCGGGACGGACGCCTCGTCGGGATCTTCACCGAACGCGACGCGCTGGTCCGCGTGCTGGCGGCGGGACTCGATCCCGACACCACGCGGCTCCACCAAGTCATGACGGATCACCCGCTTGCGGTGACACCGGACACGCTGCTCGGCCACGCACTCCACCTGATGCACGACGGCGGCTTTCGCCATGTCCCCGTCGTCGAGGACGGGCAACCCGTCGGGATGGTATCGGCCCGTGACGCGCTCGGGATCGAGATGGTCGCGTTCGAGGACGAATTGCACCGGCGCGACATCATCACGCAAGTGCTGTGATGGTTCTGCGCGGCGCGCGCTCGCGGATTACGGCTTCTTGGGGATGTGGACGAAAATTTCGTTGGGCTTCGTCAGGCCAAGTTCGAAGCGTCCCCGCTCCTCGATCGCCTCGTTGCCCGACTTGAGATCGCGCACTTCGGCTTCGAGGCCGGCGTTGCGTTGCTCGAGTTCCTGATTCCGCTCGCGCTGCGCATGGAGTTGCCGGTCCACGTCCCACACGCGGAGCCAGCCGCCCTTGCCGAGCCATAGCGGGTACTGCAGGACGATCACCAGCACGGCGAGGACGATCACGGGCCAACGCATAGTCGAAGGGATTGCAGAAGCGCCGGCGACGGAACGGTCGCAAGCGAAACAGCGTTATTCATCGGGTCCGGACTGCAACGAGGCCGGCGGTTGAGCGCCGGCCTCCCTTTTTACTGCGCGACGACCGGCGCGACAACGCCGGTCACACGACCGGATACGCTCAGCGCACCCGCAGATTGTAGAACGCGCGGCGTCCCGGATAACTGACCGTGTCGCCGAGATCTTCCTCGATCCGCAGCAGCTGGTTGTACTTCGAGATCCGGTCCGAACGCGACAGCGAGCCGGTCTTGATCTGCATCGCATTGAGGCCGACCGCGATGTCGGAGATCGTCGAGTCCTCGGTCTCGCCCGAGCGGTGCGAGATCACTGCGGTATAGCCCGCGCGCTTGGCCATCTCGACCGCCGCGAAGGTTTCCGTGAGCGTACCGATCTGGTTGATCTTGATGAGGATCGAGTTCGCGATGCCCTGGTCGATGCCCTGCTCGAGAATCTTCGTGTTCGTCACGAAGAGGTCGTCGCCGACGAGTTGCAGACGGCGGCCGAGCTTGTCGGTCAGCGTCTTCCAGCCGGCCCAGTCGTTCTCGGCCATGCCATCCTCGATCGAAACGATCGGGAAGCGATCGGCAAGCGTCGCGAGGTAATCCGCGAAGCCTTCGGACGTCAGCGTCAGCCCTTCGCCGGCGAGCACGTACTTGCCGTCCTTGTAGAACTCCGACGCCGCGCAGTCGAGCGCGAGCAGCACGTCACGGCCCGGCTCGTAGCCGGCCGCCGCGATCGCGTCCTGGATCATGTTCAGCGCTTCCTCGGTGCCGCCGACGTTCGGCGCGAAGCCGCCTTCGTCGCCGACGGTCGTCGGGTAGCCTTTCTTGTCGGTGAGCTTCTTCAGGTGATGGAAAATCTCGGCGCCGCAGCGCAGCGCCTCGCGGAAGTTCGGCATCGACACCGGCATGATCATGCATTCCTGGATGTCGAGGCTGTTGTTCGCGTGCGCGCCGCCGTTGATGACGTTCATCATCGGCACCGGCATCGCCATCGGCCCCGAGCCGCCGAAGTAGCGGTACAGCGGCAGGCCGGCCTCCTCGGCAGCGGCCTTCGCGATGGCCATCGACACGGCGAGCGTCGCGTTCGCGCCGAGGCGCGACTTGTTCTCGGTGCCGTCGAGCTCGATCAGCGTGCGGTCGATGAAGGCCTGCTCTTCGGCGTCGAGGCCGATCAGCGACTCGGAAATCTCGGTGTTGACGTTTTCGACCGCCTGCAGGACGCCCTTGCCGAGGTAGCGCCCGGCGTCGCCGTCGCGCAGCTCGATCGCTTCGCGCGAGCCGGTCGACGCGCCCGACGGCACCGCGGCGCGCCCCATGACGCCGGATTCCAGCAGGACGTCCGCCTCGACCGTCGGGTTGCCGCGGGAGTCGAGGATCTCGCGGGCAATGACATCAACGATTGCACTCATGAATTTTTCCTGTCGTTCTAACGGGATGAAAAACTTCGGAATGGGATGGCGGCGCGAGGACGCGCCGGCCGTTCAGCGCGCCGTTTCGAGGGAACCGTGCGACTTCACGACGACGTCGATTTCCTTCAGCGTCGCGAGCAGCGCCTTCATCGCCGGTAGCGGCCACGCGTTCGGGCCGTCGGACAGCGCCTTCGCCGGGTTCGGGTGCGTTTCCATGAAGAGGCCGGCGATGCCGACCGCGACGGCCGCGCGGGCGAGCACCGGCACGAATTCGCGCTGTCCGCCCGACACCGTGCCCTGCCCGCCCGGCAGTTGCACCGAGTGCGTCGCGTCGTAGACGACGGGGCAGCCGGTCTCGCGCATGATCGCGAGGCTGCGCATGTCGGAGACGAGGTTGTTGTAGCCGAAGGACGCGCCGCGCTCGCAGACCATGATCGTGTCGGCGCCACCGTTCGCCTCACGCGCCTTGTCGACGACGTTTTTCATGTCGCCGGGTGCGAGGAACTGGCCTTTCTTGATGTTCACCGGCTTGCCGCTTGCAGCGACCGCGTGGATGAAGTCGGTCTGCCGGCACAGGAACGCGGGCGTCTGCAGGACATCGACCGCCGCGGCGACCGCCGGCACTTCGTCGATCGCGTGCACGTCGGTCAGCACCGGCACGCCGAGCTGTTTGCGCACGTCGGCGAGGATTTCAAGCCCCTTCTCCATGCCCATCCCGCGGTACGACTTGCCGGAGCTCCGGTTCGCCTTGTCGTACGAAGACTTGTAGATGAACGGAACGCCGAGCTCCGCGCAGATGTCCTTCAACGCGCCGGCGGTCTCGAACGCCATGTCACGCGACTCGATCACGCAGGGACCGGCGATCAGGAAGAACGGCTTATCGAGGCCGACCTCGAATCCGCAAAGTTTCATCTCGACTCCTTCAGGCCGACGCCGGCTGCTTGCGCGCGAGCGCGGCCTTCACATATGCAGTGAACAACGGGTGGCCTTTGCGCGGGTTCGACGTGAATTCCGGATGGAACTGGCAGCCGACGAACCAAGGGTGATCAGGTAGTTCGATCATTTCGCACAGGTCCGTGCCCGGCGCGCGGCCGGAAACCCGCAGGCCCTTCGCTTCGAGTTCGGCGAGCAGCGTGTTGTTCACTTCGTAACGGTGCCGGTGCCGCTCGACGATGTCACCTGCGCCATACACTTCGCGCGCGAGCGAACCTTCGGTGAGGTGGCAGACCTGCGCGCCCAGGCGCATCGTGCCGCCGAGGTCCGACGCTTCGCTGCGCTTTTCGACCTTGCCGCTGCGGTCCTGCCATTCGGTGATCAGGCCGATCACCGGATAAGACGTATCGCGCTCGAACTCCGTCGAATGGGCACCCTTCATGCCGGCCACGTCACGGGCGAACTCGACGACCGCGAGTTGCATGCCGAGACAGATGCCGAGGTACGGGACCTTGTTCTCGCGCGCGTAGCGGATCGCCGCGATCTTGCCTTCGGTGCCGCGCTTGCCGAAACCGCCCGGAACGAGGATCGCGTCCATCTTCTCGAGCACCTCGCAGCCGTCGCGTTCGATGTCCTCGGAGTCGATGTAATGGATCTTGACCTTGCTCTCGCTGTGCATCCCGGCGTGCGACAGCGCCTCGATCAGCGACTTGTACGACTCGGTCAGGTCGACGTACTTGCCGACGAACGCGACGTCGACCGCGTACTTCGGCTTTTCGAGCACGCCGATGAGGTTCTCCCAGACGGTCAGGTCGGCGGCGCGCGCGAGGATGTTCAGCTTGTGACAGACGATCTCGTCGAGCATCTGGTCGTGCAGCATGCCCGGGATCTTGTAGATCGAGTCGGCGTCCAGACACTCGATGACTGCTTCAGGCATCACGTTGCAGAACAGCGCGATCTTGCGCCGCTCGTCCGCGGGAATCGAGCGGTCGGCGCGGCACAGCAGGATGTCGGGCTGGATGCCGATCTCGCGCAGTTCCTTGACCGAATGCTGCGTCGGCTTCGTCTTCAGCTCGCCGGCGGTCGGGATGTACGGCAGCAGCGTCAGATGGATGAAGCAGGTGCTGTTGCGGCCTTCCTCGATGCCCATCTGGCGGATCGCTTCGAGGAATGGCAGAGACTCGATGTCGCCGACCGTCCCGCCGACTTCGACGATCGCGACGTCCGCGCCTTCCGCGCCGCGCTTGATGTATTGCTTGATCTCGTCGGTGATGTGCGGGATCACCTGCACCGTCTTGCCGAGATATTCGCCGCGGCGCTCCTTCTTGATCACCGCCTCGTAGATCTGGCCGGTCGTGAAGTTGTTGCGCTTGCTCATCCGGGCGCTGGTGAAGCGCTCGTAGTGGCCGAGATCGAGATCGGTCTCGGCGCCGTCTTCGGTAACGAACACCTCGCCGTGCTGAAACGGGCTCATCGTGCCCGGGTCGACGTTGATGTAGGGATCCAGCTTGAGGTGGGTAACCTTGATGCCGCGGGATTCGAGAATGGCCCCGAGCGAGGCTGCCGCGATGCCCTTGCCCAGGGAGGACACGACACCGCCGGTAACGAACACGTATTTGGTCATGGGAACGCTGATGCGGGAAAGCGCGATGATAACCGAAGACGGTAGCCCGCCGGAAGCGACGCCGGCCGGCTGCGCGAGACCGGGCGCTGCCCCGGCCGGCACATCGAGCATGGCGTGTTCCGACTCGACCGGACGCGGCGACGCGAAGTTCCCCCGGCTCGTCCTCTTCGGGGCATTCGACCGCCACAACTTCGGCGACCTGCTGCTCGCCCACTGCGCGGCGGCGCGCCATCGCGAACGCGAGCCGCTCTTCGCGGGCCTCGCCGCACGAGACCTGACGGCCTTCGGCGGCCACCGCGTCGAGCCGCTGGGAAAGGTGCTTGAGTCGCTTCGCGATGAAGTCGTCGAACTCGTGCACGTTGGCGGGGAGGTGCTGACGACGACCGCGTGGGAAGCCGCGGTAATGCTGCGAAGCTCCGCCGATGCCGCCGCAGCGATCGCGGCTTATGAGCGGGATCCGGACGCGCGCCGGGACTGGGCCGCGCGGACGCTGCGCAGCGGCCGACGTGTCCCCTATGTCATCGATCGCAACCTGCTACCGTCCGGCTGGACCGTCCATTTCGACGCCATCGGCGGCGTCGTGCTCGACACGCTGAGTCCCGACGAACGCGCAGAAGTATTCCGCGCGCTGAAGTCCGCCGCGTCGGTCAGCGTGCGCGACCGCCGCACTGCCGAAGCGCTTCGCGAAGCCGGCATTCGCGCCGATCTCGTACGCGATCCGGCCGCTGCGACCGCCGCCCTCCTCGGGGACGCGATCGCGGCACGGGCGCGCACCGGCGAAGTCGCGGCGTTGTCCGCTCGAATGCCGGACTGGATCGCGCTACAGCTCGCCGCCGACCACGGCGACGACGCCTCACTCGACCGGCTCGCACAGGCGCTGCATGAACGCGCGACGCTCCGCGACTGCGGGGTCGTCCTGTTCCGCGCAGGTCTTGCCCCGTGGCACGACGACCGCGACACGCTCGAGCGGCTGTCCAGGCGCCTGACCGGGCGGCCGGTCGCGATCCTCGAGTCGGCGCACCTGCTCGACATCTGCGCCCTGCTCGCCCGAGCGCGCGCTTACCTCGGCACGAGCCTGCACGGCTGGATCGTCGCCGACAGCTTCGCCGTGCCGGCGTGTTGTCTCGTGCGCGGCGCGCGCGACAAGGCCGCGGCCTATGTCGACACCTGGTCGCCGCGCCCGCGCAAATGGCGCACGCTCAATGACGCCGAGCTGCTCCCGCCCCCGGCTGCCTCCCGCTAATCGCGCCTTCGGCACCCGCTCAGGAGGATGTCCGCTGCGGCAGGACCGACCCGGAAGAGTCCCCGAGCGACTTCGCGACGACGACTACGCGTCGCTCCGCGGGCGCGTCAGCGGATGAATTCGCGGTTCACTTCGCGGAAAAGCTCGGTGCCGCCGCGCTGCAGCCATTCGAAGGCGACCATCTCGCGGGACACGATTTCGATGCCGTGATGGCGCATCCGGGCGAACGCGAGGTCGCGGTTGGCCGGGTCGCGGGAACCGGACGCGTCGGCGACGACGAAGACTTCCTTGCCCGCCCAGCGCAGGTCGAGCGCGGTCTGCTGGACGCAGACATGCGCCTCGGTGCCGCAGACGACCACCTGTCGGCGCCCGTTGACCGCCGTCGGCTCGAGGCAACCGTCGGCGGCTGCCGAAAAGCACTCCTTGGTCACGAACTCGGCGCCGGCCGCGGCAACCTTGACCGGCTCCAGCGTGTAGCCGATCTTCGCCGGAAAATGCTCGGTCACGACAACCGGGACTCCGACGCGCGCAGCAACGCCCGCGAGCCACGCGCAGTTCGCAGCCACCCGCGGCCCGTCGTGGATCAGCGGCGCGAGCCGCTCCTGGACATCGATGATCAGCAGGACGGACGACGCACGGGTCATCAACATCGAAGTTCTCCTCAGCTTTTCAGTTCGGCGCGGTCCCTGAAATGCTCCAGGGCCGCGGGGTTGTCGAGCGCATCCAGATTCTTCACCGGCTGGCCGTGGATCACATTGCGCACGGCGAGCTCGACGAGTTTGCCGCTCTTCGTGCGCGGAATGTCGGCGACCTGCAGGACTTTCGCCGGCACGTGGCGCGGCGTGGTGTTGTCGCGGATCGTCTGCCTGATGCGCGCGACGAGTTCGTCGTCCAGCGCGCGCCCGGCGCGCAGCTTCACGAACAGGACGACGCGCACGTCGCCTTCCCAGTCCTGCCCGACGACGATCGCTTCGACGACCTCGGGCAGCTTTTCCACCTGGCGGTAGATTTCGGCGGTCCCGATGCGCATCCCGCCGGGGTTGAGCGTCGCATCCGACCGACCATGGATCACGAAGCCCCCGCGGGCCGTGATCTCGCAGAAATCGCCGTGATGCCAGACGTTGTCGAAGCGCTCGAAATACGCCGCGTGGTATTTCGAGCCGTGCGGATCGTCCCAGAATCCGAGCGGTATCGCCGGGAACGGCTTCGTGCAGACGAGTTCCCCCCGCTCGCCGCGCACCGGATAACCCTCGTCGTCGAAAACCTCGACTGCCATGCCGAGGCCGCGGCACTGGATCTCGCCGCGCCAGACTGGCAGGATCGGGCAGCCGAGCACGAAGCACGAGACGATGTCCGTTCCCCCCGAAATCGACGACAACCACAGGTCCGGCTTGATCGCGCGATACACGTAGTCGAAGCTTTCCGGCGTCAGCGGACTGCCGGTGCTGAGCATCGCCCGGACGCTGGCGAGGCGGTGCGTTTCGCGCGGCTGCAAGCCGAGCTTCGCGATCCCGTCGATGAATCTCGCCGACGTGCCGAAATGCGTCATCCCTTCGGCGTCGGCGTAATCGAACAACACGGTCCCGTCGGCGATCAGCGGCGAGCCGTCGTACAGCAGCAGCGTCGCGCCGGAAGCGAGGCCCGACACCAGCCAGTTCCACATCATCCAGCCGCAGGTCGTGAAATAGAACAGGCGGTCGCCCGGTTTCACGTCCACATGCAGCAGGTGCTCCTTTAGGTGCTGCAGCAGCACGCCGCCCGCGCCGTGCACGATGCATTTCGGCGCGCCGGTCGTGCCCGACGAATACAGGACGTAGAGCGGCTGGTCGAACGGCAGCCGCTCGAATTCGATCCCGGTGACGTCGTGATGGGGCGCGAGGAAGTCGGCGAGCATGCGCGCGTGAGCAATTCCGCCGAGGTCGTGTTCGGCGCGGATATACGGCACGACGACGACGCGGCTCACCGAAGGCAGTTGCCGCACGATGTCGCCGAGCTTGCCGAGCCCGTCGATGACCCGGCCGTTGTAGAAGTAGCCGTCGGCCGCGATCAGCACCTTCGGCGCGGTTTGCCGAAAGCGGTCGAGCACCCCCTGGACGCCGAAATCCGGCGACGCCGACGTGAAGATCGCACCGATGCTCGCGGCCGCAAGCATCGCGACGACCGTCTCGGGCATGTTCGGCATATACGCGGCGACGCGATCGCCGCAGACGACGCCCGCTTCGCGCAGCGCCGCGGCGAAGCGCGCGACTTGGCGGTAGAGCTCGCCGTGCGTGAGGCGATTCTTGACTTCGTCCTCACCCCAGAAAACGAGCGCGTCGGTGTCGTCGCGGCTGCGCAACAGGTTCTCGGCAAAGTTCAGGCGCGCATCCGGGAACCACCGTGCCCCCGGCATCCGGTCGCCGTCGACGAGGACTCTTTCGCCACGCTCGCCGATCACGCCACCGAACTCCCACAGGCTCACCCAGAATTGCTCGGGACTCGCGATCGACCAGTCGTGCAGCGCGTCGAAATCCGGCAATCTCACGTCCCAGCGCTGTTCGGCGCAGCGCCGGAATGCCGTCAGGTTCGAAGCTGCGATGCGCTCCGCGGACGGTGCCCAAAGCGGCTGATCGGGGCAAGGCGTCATGGCAGTCTCCGGTGCCCGGGATTCGGGGAGCGTCAAATCAGAGCATTGAGCGAAGCCGGTCGGGCAACGGCACCGACTTGTTTGTGCGATTGTCCATCCACACGACCTTTGCGGCGCCCTCGGCGAAAAGCCTGTCGTCGCCTTCGACGAAAAGCTCGTACCACGTCATCAGGCTGCTGCGGCCCGGCTCGCCGCCGTAGACTTTCACGATCACGGTCGCGGGATAATTCACCGGTATCAGGAACGTGCAGCTCGCAGTGATGATGACGGCTCCGGCGGGCTCAGTGGGACCGACCGGGAAATCCATCTGTTCGATCCACTCGACCCTTGCCTGCTCGAAGAAGCGGAAGTAAACGGTGTTGTTAACATGGCCGTAAAAATCCATGTCTCCCCACCGAACGGGAATCCGGGCCGTGTGCAGGAGCTTGCGCGCGTCGTCCATGAAAGAGCATCCCCCTGTTGGTTGCATTCGAAGGCTAATGTAACATACGGTCCCGTATGGGTGGCGGCGAACCTGCTTTGCGCGGCCGCGGAGTCATCAGCCCGACTACAAATCGATAAGCGGGGACAGAAATGGAGAATGGGATGGAACGCGAATCAATGGAGTTCGATGTCCTGATCGTCGGCGGCGGCCCGGCCGGCCTTGCCGCGGCGATCCGGCTCAAGCAGCTTGCCAACGAGAAGGGAACGGAGCTGGCGGTCTGCCTGATCGAGAAGGCTTCCGAGATCGGCGCCCACATCCTCTCCGGTGCGGTCATGGACCCGCGCGCGCTGACCGAACTCGTTCCCAACTGGAAGGAACGGGGCGCCCCGCTCAATACCGCGGTCACCGAAGACCGCATGATGTTCCTCGACGAAAAAGGCGCCCGCAAGGTGCCCAACAACCTGTTGCCGGGCTGTTTCCTGAACCACGGCAACTACATCGTGCGCCTCGGCAACGTCGCGAAGTGGCTCGGCGAGCAGGCCGAAGCGCTCGGCGTCGAAGTCTACCCGGGCTTCGCCGGCGCCGAGATCCTGTACGACGAGAGGGGCGCGGTCAAAGGCGTCGCGACCGGCGACATGGGCGTCACGCGCGAAGGCGAACACGGGCCGGCCTACCAGCCGGGCATGGAGCTGCACGCGAAGTACACGCTGTTCGCCGAAGGCTGTCGCGGGCACCTCGGCAAGCAGCTCGAAGCGAAGTACAACCTCCGAAACGGCGTCGACCCGCAGACCTACGGCATCGGCCTAAAGGAGCTGTGGGAAGTGCCGGCCGACCGTCACGTGCCGGGCCTCGTCGTGCACACGGCCGGATGGCCGATGCCGACGGACACCTACGGCGGGGGCTTCGTCTATCACCTCGAGGACAAGCTCGTCGCGGTCGGCTACGTCGTCGGCTTGAACTACTCGAATCCGCACCTCGCGCCGTTCGAGGAGTTCCAGCGTTACAAGACGCACCCCGAGATCCGCAAATTCCTCGAAGGCGGCAAGCGGCTCGCGTACGGCGCGCGCGCACTGACCGCGGGCGGCCTGCAGAGCCTGCCGAAGCTGGTGTTCCCGGGCGGAGCGCTCGTCGGCGACGACGCCGGCTTCCTCAACGCCGCGCGGATCAAGGGCAGCCACGCGGCGATCAAGTCGGGCTCGCTCGCGGCCGAAAGTGCGTTCGCCGCGCTCGCGGCCGAGCGCAGCGGCGACGAACTGGCGTCGTACCCGGACGCCTTCCGCGCGAGCTGGCTGCACGAGGAACTGCACAAGACGCGCAACTTCAAGCCATACATGAAGAAGGGCCTGTGGATGGGTTCCTTGCTGTTCGGCATCGACCAGCAGGTCTTCCGCGGCAAGGCGCCGTGGACGCTGCACAACACCGCCGACCACACCGCACTGAAGCCCGCGTCCGAGTGCTACAAGATCACGTATCCGAAGCCCGACGGCGTGCTGACCTTCGACCGCCTGTCGTCGGTGTTCCTGTCGAACACGAACCACGAGGAAGACGAGCCCTGCCACCTGCAGCTCAAGGATGCGTCAATCCCGATCAAGGTGAACCTCGCGAAGTACGACGCGCCCGAGCAGCGCTACTGCCCGGCCGGCGTCTACGAGATCGTTCGCGACGCCGACGGCACGAACCCGCGCCTGCAGATCAACGCGCAGAACTGCGTCCACTGCAAGACCTGCGACATCAAGGACCCGCTGCAGAACATCAACTGGGTCACCCCGCAGGGCGGTGAAGGGCCGATCTACCAGGGGATGTAAACGACGCACCGCGGCGACCGGCCGTGCCGCGGGAGGCGCTTTCCCGTCCCGCCCGACCGTAGAAGGCCCCGCCCGCGCGGGGCCTTCGTTTTCAGTTCGCGGCCGTGGTGAGGCCGAGCGACCGGCGCGCGTCGGGCTCGGCGACGACGCCGGAAACCGCGTGTTTGCCGCCCCGCCCGTCGAATATCAGCGTACGCGGCAGCTCGCCGCGCCAATTCGGATCGAGCGCGTACGCGAGGGCTTCGGGCGCGGCGTCCCCGTACGCATACCGTGCGCCGGGCACCGCGAGGCGATCGAGCGGCTCGGCGAGACGCGGGGCGGCGGGCTCGACCGCGACGGTGACGAGCCGCAGTTGCGGATGGGCGCGCACCATCTCCGAGAACAGCTTGAGATTCTTCTTGCAATAGACGCAGTCGTACGACCACAGCGCAACGATCGTCGGACGGTCGTGACTGGCCGGATTCGCGATCTTCTCCGCCGCGGCACGATCGAGAATGGCGAAGTCTGCGGCAAGGGCGAGCGGTGCCGCGAGACACCAGCCCACGGCGGCCAATAAACGGATCCATTTCATTTCAGTTCGTACCCCTTCATGCCTTCCATCCCGGTGCGCCAGAACGCGAACAATTCGTCCCCGCGGCGCAGCACGCGGGGCTGATCGGAAGCCCCCGCCGTCGACGCCAGTTCGATCGCGCGGAAATGTCGCCCACCATCGTCCGACAGCTCGCCGCGCAGTCGCGTGCGTTCACCGTCGAATTCCTTCCAGACGATTGCGATGCGGCTGCCGCTGGCGCCGATGTCCGCGTGCGCCGCACGGTCGCCGCCGATCGCACGCTGCCCTTCGACGCGCCCGCCCGCGAGCCGGCCGTAGAACACGCGCGCTTCTCCGTCCTTCTCGTTGAACCAGACGGCGTGCCGCGTCCCCTCCGGCGCGACCGCGAGCGACGGCCCGTGGTGCGGGCAGGCGTCGATCCGCCAGCGGTCGAACGTCGCGCGCGTAACCTCGCCGGCCGCACCGTCCGGTCCGATCTTCGCGAGCGCATGGTCGCGCTCGTTCGGCTCGAAAACGTGCCGCCACAGCACGAGCGGCAGGCCGTCGGTGTCGTTCGCGATCGCGATCCGGCAGCACTCGCAGGAATGATCCGCGACCTTCACTTCGGGCCGGAACGTCCGCCCGCCGTCGTCGGACAACGCGGCATACACCGCCGCGCCGCGATACTCGCGCTCGTCCGCCTGCGCGGTTTCGAGGTCCCGCTTGTCGATCCATGCCACGAGGACCTGCCCGCTCCCCGTGACTGCCAGCGTCTCGAAGCGATGCGTGATCTCCCGGCGATCGCGATGCACGGTGGTCGGCTCGCCGAACTGCCGCCCGTCGTCGGAACGCGCGAATCGGATTTCGCCGGTATAAGGCTTCGCGAGCGGGCGCGTCCATGACACGAGCACGCCGCCGTCACGCGCGAACGCGAGCTTCGGACGGTTATCGCCGTCGGCGGAGATCGCTTCCGGCGCCGCGTTGACGGTGGCGGGCTCGCTCCAGGTCGCGCCTTCGTCGGTGCTTCGATAGAGCAGCACGTGCTGTCCGCCCTTCGATACCGCGTAGAGCGAGCCGTCCGGCGCGAACGCGGCGCTCGTGCCGAGTTCGGGTTTCGCCGGCTTCGCGCTCCCGTGCGGGTGGACGTGGCCCTGAGCCGCGGCGTTGGCGGCGAAGCCGAGCGCCAGCAGCGCGACGCCGGCGAAGCGGAGGAAGCGGCCGGGCCGGATTTCTTTCATCGCGCGACCTCCCGAGTGCGAGCGAGCGCGGGGCAAACCGATGTTGCACGTCACCATTTCGCCTCGACTCCCGCAATCACCGTGCGCGGCAGGGCAGGCGAATACGCCGGCGTGCTGTTGGTCGAGAGCTGCGCACTGTCGGCGTAACGCCGGTCGGTGAGATTGTTGACGCTGCCGAACAACGAGACTTTCGGCGTCAGCGCAAAGTTGCCGCGCAGGTTGAAGACGTTGTGCCCGCCGTATTTCACCGTGTTCGCGTCGTCGAGCCAGTACGAACCGATCCCGATCCACTCGAACTGCGCGCGCAACGCATCGGTCGGCGTCCACGTCAGGCGCGCGTTCGAGATGAAGCGCGGCGCGCTCTGCTGCTCGTTGCCACTGAAGTCGCCTTGGTTCGTCGTCCAGTCGACGAATTCGTGCTTCGCGTACGACAGCGCGACATCGAGCCGCAGGTTGCGCACGACCGGCGCACCGAGCCCGAGTTCAACGCCGCGATGCCGCGTCTTGCCGGCATTCGTCGCGATGGTCTGCGTCGTTACCGGATCGCGCTGGCTGACGATGTCGTCGCGCTTCGTCAGTTCGTAAGCGACGAGATCGTAGGAGACGCCTGCCGCCACCCCGCGCACGCCCAGTTCGTACTGCTCGGCCTTGATCGCGTCGAGTTCGAGCGCGGACTGCGCGAGGGCCCGGGCAGCGGCGAGACTCCGCGGCACGTCAAGTACGCCGTTCCTGTCGCGAATCGAGGTCCGCGACGGCCGGAAGAGCTGTGACTCCGACGGCGCACGAAAGCCCTGGTTGTACGACGCGAAAAGATGGGTCTGGACACCGAGCGCATAAGTCGCCCCGAGCTTCGGCGTCGCACGGCGGAAACTGACGCGACTATCGCTCGACTGGCCATAGAAGCTGCTGTCGACCCGAATAACGTCACCGACGAATTTGTTGTCGAAATCGAAGCGCATGTCGTCGTAGCGCAGGCCCGCGGTCAATCGCAGCTTTTCGGTCGGCGAGATCTCGCCGTGCAGATACGGCGAGATGCCGCGGTACTCGACGTCGTAGTCGTAGATCCGCGGGCCGACCCGGTAGGCGATGAATTCCTCGCTCGCCCCGGCGCCCCGCGTCGTCGGATCGACCCGGTTCTCGCGCCGGCTGCCGGGACTGACATCGAGGTCGACGCCGGCGATCAATCGCGCGCGCAGCGGGACGAAATCCTGGCGCCACTTCGCCATCAGCCCGTACGACCGGTTTTCCGTCTTCGCGATCGACGGATCGAAGCGCAGCGCGAAGCTCGCGAGCAGGTCCATGCTGTTGTCGCGCACGTATGGGGTGATCGAAAGCAGCGAGTCGCCCATGTCACGCTCGTAGCTCGTCGACAGTCGCAGCGCGCTGACCTCGCGGAATGCGATCGGCAGGTAGTTCCTCGTCGGGTCGTGCTTGTAGTCGCCGCGGACGAGCGGCGAGTTCGCGCCGGTCTCCTGGTCGATCTCCGAAAAGCCGAGCACCGTCTTCAGCAATGTGCTGTCGCCGATGAAATGATCCCAGCGCAGCGTGCCGCTCTTGCGGTCGTACCCGGTGTCGTCGCGCCAGCCGTCGGTCTTCGTCAGGTTGAGGTCGCCCCGCCAGCCGCCGTTTTCATAGCCGTTCCCGCCGCT
>NZ_JAKFEF010000013.1:0-69239 GCF_036675785.1 Aromatoleum sp. | reverse complement strand
GGGGCCTGGTTTAATATCCGGCCGGCTTTTCACACCACCACAAGAGGAAAAGAGCATGAAAGTTTTCGTTGCTGCCGCGGTCGCCGCGGGTCTGCTGTCCGCCGCTCCGGCGTTTGCCTCCGCCGACCTGGCGAAGGCCAAGAACTGCCTGGCCTGTCATGCGGTAGACAAGAAGCTGGTCGGCCCGTCCTACCAGGAAGTGGCGAAGAAGTACGCCGGCCAAGGCGATGCCGTCGCCAAGCTGGCGGACAAGATCCAGAAGGGCGGTTCCGGCGTCTGGGGCGCGATCCCGATGCCCGCGAACCCGCAGGTCAGCGCCGAAGAAGCCAAGACCCTGGCGACCTGGGTCCTGTCGCAGAAGTAATCGACGCCCGACGTCGTGAGAAGAACCAGCCCCTCGGCTGGTTTTTTTTCGTCCCGGGTTTTCGGAGCTGCCGGCGGTCGATTCCGATGGCCGGCAAGCGCGACTTCGTCGCGATCGGACGCGGTGGCGCTGGCGCGATGTGCCGGATGGCGCGTCCGACCGTTCAGTTCAACAGGCCGTGCGGCGGCCGTGCCATCCACGCCGAGATCGCCGCAGCCGGGGCCGGGCGCGAATAATGGAAACCCTGCATCACGTCGCAGCCGAGCGCCTTCAGGGTTTCCGCCTGCTCCGGCCGTTCGACGCCTTCGGCGACCAGTTGCAGGCCGAAGCCGCGGGCGATGCCGGCGATCGCGCAGATCACCGGGTTCGTCGTCGGACCGTCGATGTCGCGAACGAAGCTGCGGTCGATCTTCAACGTGCTGACCGGGAATTTCTGCAAATACGCAAGTGCGGAGTAACCGGTGCCGAAATCGTCGATCGCGATCCCGACGCCGACTTCACGCAGCTGCTGCACCTTCTGTGCGACGCGCGTCGCGTCCTGGATCATCATGCTCTCGGTGATTTCGAGCTCCAGGCGGTTCGGCGGAACACCGTGGCGCTGCAGGCAGTCCCGCACCGAGGCGACGATGTCGCCGCGTTCGAAGTCGTGCGTCGAGAGATTCAGGGACACGGTGAGGTCGACCAAGCCGTCCCGGCGCCACTCGGCGAGTTGCGCGCAGGCGCGGTCCATCACCCACAGGCTGACGTCGCCGATCAGGCCCATCTCTTCGGCGATCGGAATGAAGATGTCCGGCCCGACGAGTCCGTTGGTCGGGTGGTTCCAGCGCAGCAGTGCCTCCATCCCGACGACGCGGCGTTGCGCGAGGCTGACCTGCGGCTGGAAGTACAGCTCGAATTCGGAACGTTCGAGCGCCCGGCGCAGGTCGTGCTCGAGCTTGATCCGCGCGCACTGGTGGCCGCTCAGCTCGGGATCGAAAAGGCGGAAACCGTTCTTGCCTGAACGCTTGACTTGATACATCGCGATGTCTGCGTGTTGGGTCAGCGTCTCCGCGTTGGTGCCGTGGCGCGGAAACACCGAGATGCCGATGCTCGCGGTCACCCGGTGTTCGCCGTGCTCGAGCGCGAACGGCGTGTCGAGCGCGGCGAGCACCTTGCGCGCGGCGATCTCGGCGTCCGCCAGATCATCGATTTCAGGCAGGAGAACCGTGAACTCGTCGCCGCCGAGCCGCGCGAGCGTGTCCCCGCGCCGCAGCGCCGACGTCAGGCGATGGGCGATGCCGCGCAGCAGCAAGTCACCCGTGGCGTGGCCGTAACTGTCATTGACGAGCTTGAAACGGTCGACGTCGACGAACATCACCGCGAGCGAGCCGTTGCGGCGCTGCGCCTGCGCGATCGCGAGTTCGAGCCGATCCTTGAACAGCACCCGGTTGGGCAGTCGTGTGAGCTGGTCGTGATAGGCCTGGAACGCGATGATCTCTTCGGCCCGTTTGCGCTCCGAGATATCTCGCGCAACCCCGTACAGGCCAGCGTAACGCCCCTGGCCTTCGGCAATCCCGCGGCCGAGCATCGGAATGCCCTTCAGCGCGACGGTTACGTGCCCGCTTCCCGCTTCGAGCGGCCGGCGCAGCCGTAACTCGGCATTGAAAGTTCCGCCGCCCGCTTTTTCCGGCGTGCGCAAGAAGCGTTGCGCGCGCTCGACGTCTTCTGGCATCACGACCGACAGGAAGGGGCGGTTCAGCAGCCGGTCCCGCTCGACGCCGAGCAGGTCTTCGACGCGGGGATTGAGATAGCTGAACATGCCGTCGGCGTCGAGGGTGAAGATCAGGTCCGGCGAGCTTTCGACGAGATAGCGGTGCAGGCGCTCGGACGCGCGCAGCTGCTGGCTCATTTCGCGGTTCGCGCGCTCGAGCGAGGTTTTGTGCAGCGCGCCTTGGACGGCCCGCTGCAACTGCGCAACGTGGTAAGGCTTGCGGACGAAGTCGTCGGCGCCGCGGCGCAGCGCGCCGATCGCCGCGTCGATCGCGTCCTCCCCCGAGATCATGATGACCGCTTCCTCGCGCTGGCGGCTTGCGAGCCAGTCGAGGACGGCGAGCCCGGTGCCGTCCGGCAGGCGATAGTCGAGCAGGATCAGGTCGTACTGCGTCGTCGAAAGCTGCGCGACCGCTTCGGCGACGCTCGCACACGCGTCGAAGCTGCGCCCGTCCTGCGCGAGCAATTGCGGGAGCGCGCGGCGCAACGGCGCGTCGTCGTCCACGATCAGGATGCGCGACGGCTGCGACTCCGACTGCAAGTCGGACGGATTGCCGAAAAACGGCTTCTCTACCGGAATGACCATGCTCCCCCGACCCTTTCAGTAGGTTTTGTCATTATGTTGCGAGGTGTCATCGCGCTGACGCGTGGCGAGCGGAAGCAGCAGCTGGAAGCTCGTGCCGGTGCCGCTCTGGCTGCGGCAGAGGATGTTGCCCTGCCATTGCTGCATGATTTCCCGGACGATCGACAGCCCGAGACCGTCGTGATCCGGTCCCTTGGCGCTCGGTCTCGGCGTGAAGAGATCCGCGAGGCGGGCAGGTTCCAGGCCCGGTCCGTTGTCGATCAGCCGGATCTCGAGGCAGGGCATCCCGTTCGAAAGAACCTGCCCGGGCACGGTGACCGCAAACCGGCCGCCGGGCTGGAGCGCCTCGGACGCGTTGCGGAAGAGGTTCAGCAGGACCTGCCGGAGCGCCGAACCCGGCACCGCGACCGGTCCCAACCCTGCCGCGATGCGGAGTTCGAAGCGAATGCCGCGGCTTTCGAACAGCGCGTCGCCGTACAGCCCGCGCAGGTCGTGCAGCAGTTCCGGCACGCTGCAGCGGTCCGCCTCGGGGCCGGCCGCCGGCGCCTCGCCCGCGCGCTGCAGCAGGTTCGCGACGCGATCGATTTCGCCGTGCAGGATGTCCAGGTTCCCTGCCAACTCCGTCGCCTCGGGGTGACGTTGTCTCATCAGGCCGAGGTAGCCCTTGATGACCGTCAGCGGATTGCGGGCCTCGTGCGCGAGTCGGCGGGCGTGTTCGCGGTAACGCGCTTCGACCGCGCTCACCACCCGCTCCTGCGCGGCGCGCTGCTCGTGAATCGCGCGCACGCGGCGCGCCGCGGCGCCGCAGAGTTCGACCAGCTGGCGGCGGACGGCGGGGGCGAGCGGGCGTCGCTCGTCCGCCGCGACCACGGCGACCGCTGCCACGCCGTGCCGATGCAGCGGCAGGCATTCGATCCCGTCGCCTCCGAGCCAGCGCGCGACGCAGCGGTCGTGGATGCTGCGCCCGGCCGCTGAAAGCGTCGCGAACCACAGCGAGGGCTGCCCCGAGCGCGCGGCCAGCGCGATCATGCTCGTCGGGTCGTCCAGGCGTTGCGCGAGTTCCGCATACCACTGCGCGATCGCCGCTTGCTCGCCTACGGCTGCCAGCGGCTCGAGTCCCCCGCGCTCGTTGGCGAAGACCACGAGAGGCGGGGCTTGCCGGCACAGCAGTCGGGTCGCGATCGCGAGGCGCGCCGCCGCGCCGTCGGCGTCGTCGCCGGAAAAGGCTCCGGCGAGCAGCGCCGCCACCGCGATATCGTTCGCCGCGCCGCCGCGCGCGGGCGCGATGTCCGCAAGACGCAGCGCGGGGGCTGGCGCGAGGTCGACGGGGAACGAGCCGGCGTTCGTGGACGGCGGCAAATCGGCCGGCGGCTGCACGATGAAGCCGACGTCGGTGCGCAGGCTGAGCAAGGTTTCCGTTTCGAGTCCCGATATTTCGGCGAGTCGCACGAGGCGCGCCTGCCAGCCTTCGCCCGCGAGGGCCTTCGCGACTCCAAGCAGGCGGACGAGCGGATGCGCGCCTGCGAGTTCCTCTTCGAGCACGGGCTGAAACGCGAGCGCGTCGACGATCGGCCCGATCAGGCCGCACTGTGCGGCGATGCGCGCGGCGAGACGGTCCGGTGCGGCCTCGATGCGGTGAAGATTCCCGTCTGCGGCGCGCAGCGGAAGCTGCTCCGGGCGATCCCCTTCGCCAGCGTGCAGGCCGGACACGAGCGGCAACTCATCGAGGCGATGCCAGAGTCCGGCGAGGTAGGCTTCGTCGGGGTAGGGATAATGCGTCTGGTGCGCGAGATGGAGCGCGCATTCGGCCACGAGTTGCGCCCGGTCCCGCGCTTCCCGTTCCCGGGGCGGCAGCGTATGGATGGACGCAAGCAGCCAGGCGCGCAACAGGTCCGCGCCGAGCGTCTGCAGGCGCTGAATCAGTTCGGTTCGCAGGGTGGACGCGAGGCGCATCCCCGGCAACGGCGAAGCTTCGAGAATCGAGAAGACGAGTGCCGGGTCGCGCACGATCAGCGACGCGATTTCGTCCCAGTCGGGCCGGTACGAAACGAGCTGGCGCAACAATGCTTCCCGCTGCCCGGATGCCGGGTCGAGATCGGATTGGGGAAACGCCGTGCGCTCGTGAGGGGCCGTCATTGCGTCCTCGTCTGTTCCTCGGCCCATTCTAGGTGCGCGATCGCGGCGCAAGAGTGATGGATTGCACGTCGCGCGCTATGCGGCGGGTCAGAACGCAGGCGCCGGTGCGACCCTCATTCCTCGAGACTGTCGGCAAAGGCCAGCGCGCCGACGAGCGCGTGGTTGATGCGCTCGGGGGCGATCTGCATTTCCGCGGCGTACTTCCGCAGCGCGGCCGGGTCGAAGCTTTCGCACGCACGCGCGAGCTTCAGGAAAGGCGCGTAGGGGCCCTGTCCCGCAAGCAGCGCGTCGGTGACCGGCGCCGGAAGATGCATTTCGTCGAGCACGGCGTTCATCGACGTGCCGAGCAGCACATTCAGCAGCGAGAAGGCGCCGGTGATGAAGAGGTTGTCGCGCTCCGACTTGTCGAAGAACGACGCGCCGATTTCTTCCATGAAGCGCCCGCGCGTGATCGACGTCTGCATCATCGCCGGCGCGCTCGGGTCGCGGCTCGCGCTGACGAGCAGCAGCGACAGCCATTTGTGCAGGTTCGCGTAGCCGAGAATGCTCACGGCGTGGCGGAACGACTGGATCTCGCACGACAGGCCGAATCCAGCGGAATTGATGTAACGCAGCAGCTTGTATGAAACCGCGACGTCCTGACGCAGCACGGCCTCGATGTCGCGCATCTCGGCATTGTTGCGGACGAGTCCGATCAGCCGGACGATCTGCGCGTGCCCGGGCGAAAGCGCCTTTTGCGCCGGGTTTCCGTGCAGGAAGAACCATCCCGACGCGCCGTCGTAACCGTTCCCGACCGCCGTCTCGAAAGCGCCCACGTCGGGCAGGCCCCATGCGAGCGTGATGCCGGGCGAACCGGCGGGGCGCTCGTGCTTGCGCCGGTCCATCAGGACGAAGCGCCAGTCGCATTCCGGCGGCAACGCGGTTTCCGGCGCGAACCAGCTCAGGCACGTGCTGACGCCGGCCTCGCGCAGTTGCGGCAGCAGCGCGCGCGTCTGCGGGTGACCGAGCGCCTGGGCGGGAATCTCGATCATCGCGTTTGCCGGCGCCTGCCAGTTCATCAGCTCGGGTGTCGGCACGAGCCGGCCGAGGCAGACGAAGACGGTGTGACGCGTCGGCCACGTCTCCCCGAGACCGTTGAGCATGTCGACCACGGCCCCGACATTCGGCCCGTGCGCGACGAGGCGGTTCGCCGTGATCGCCCGATTCTGGTTTACGACGGGCTCGCGGGTGAGCAGGGCGGAGTCGGTCATTGTGTCAGCGGGAAGAGTCGGCGGCGAACGTGAAAGCGTCGGAGTAAAAACGGTCGGCCGGAAGATCGCAGCGGGCGACGAGATCGCGCCGCGCCGCGTCGATCATCGCCGGCGCACCGCACGCATACACTTCATGGCCGGACAGGTCCGGGAGGTCCTGGACGACCGCCTCGTGGACGAGACCGGTGCGTCCGGTCCAGTCGTCGTCCGGCGCGGCGTCGGACAGCACCGGGATGTACCGGAAGCCCGGCAGCGCTTGCTCCCACGAGCGCGCGAGTTCGTCCCGGTACAGGCCGGCCCGCGTGCGTGCGCCCCAGTACAGCGCGATTGGCCGTTCCAGCCCGATATGGATCGCGTGCTCGATGAGGCTCTGGATCGGCGCGAAACCGGTGCCGCCGGCAATCATGACGATCGGGCGGCGGGAATCCTCGCGCAGCGAAAAACTGCCGAGCGGTCCTTCGAAGCGCAGGATCTCGCGCTCCTTCATGTCGCCGAAAACGTGACCGGTGAACGTGCCGCCTTCGACGCGGCGGATATGCAGTTCGAGGTGCTCGGCCTGATGGGGCGCGCTCGCGATCGAGAACGCGCGGCGGCGCCCGTCGGAGAGCAGGAAGTCGATGTACTGCCCGGCGCGGAAGCGGAAGGTCTCGGTCGCCGGCAGCTTTAGTTCGACGATCATCACGTCGTCGGCAGCGTGCTCGAGGCGCTGCACGCGGCACGGCAGTTTCTTCAGCGGGATGTCGTCGGTCCGGCGGACGTCGCGTGCTTCGAGCACGAGGTCCGAGCGCGCGTGCGCGCGGCAGAACAGTGTCAGGCCAGCCGCGCGGTCCGCGTCGGTCAGCGCGCCCGTCGAAACCGGGCCGAGGTCGACTTCCCCGCTGACCACCTTCCCCTTGCAGGCGCCGCACGCGCCGTCACGGCAGCCGTACGGAAGCACCAGGCCGGCGGCCAATGCCGCTTCGAGAATCGTCTGATCGTCGTCGGCGGTGAAGCGCTGTCCGCCTGGTTCGAGTGAAATCTGGAACGGCATCGGGCGTGAGATAATCCGTGCATGAAAAGAATATTGATCGTCGGGAGCGGCGATGTCGCAGCGCGCGCCATTCCGTGGCTCGCGCGACGGTTCAAGGTCTTCGCCGTTACCCGCTGCGCCGACGCATTCGACTCGCTCAGGAGCCTCGGCGCGACGCCCTTGCTCGCGGACCTCGACGATTTCCGCAGTTTGCGCCGCCTCGCCGGCATCGCCGACGCGGTGCTCCATTTCGCGCCGCCGCCCGAAAACGGGGCGCAGGACCCGCGCACCGGCCGGCTCCTGGCGTCTCTCTCAAGCCGCGAAAGTCTACCACAGCGCCTTGTGTACATTAGTACGACGGGCGTCTATGGCGACTGCGGCGGGGAATGGGTCACGGAAGCGCGACGCTGCGCCCCGCGCACCGACCGCGCGAGGCGCCGTGTCGATGCGGAACGGCGGCTGCGCCGCTTCGGCGCCCGCAACCGGGTCTCGGTCGGCATCCTGCGCGCGCCCGGGATCTACGCCGCCGACCGGCTGCCGCTCGCCCGGCTGCAGCGGGGCGAGCCCGTCCTGCGTGCGGACGAGGACGTGCACACGAACCACATCCATGCCGCGGACCTCGCGCGGCTCGCCTGCCTGGGGCTGTTCCGGTCGCGCCCCGGCCGCGTCTACAACGCGGTCGACGACAGCGGCATGAAAATGGGCGACTACTTCGACTTCGCCGCCGACCGCCTCGGCCTGCCCCGTCCGCCGCGGGTCTCGCGAAGCGAACTCGCCGGGCGGCTTTCGCCGATGGCGCTGTCGTTCATGTCCGAGTCGCGCCGCCTGTCCAACGAGCGCTTGCGCCGCGAGCTGCGCGTCCGCCTGCTTTATCCGACCGTGCGCGAAGGCTTCGCCGCGGCACTCAACCCCTCCGGAGGAAACGTTTGATGCTGGTTGTCAAAGCGCTGCACATCGCGTTCGTCGTGAGCTGGTTCGCCGGCCTGTTCTATCTGCCGCGCCTGTTCGTGAATCATGCGATGGTCGACGATGCCGCGACCCGCGAGCGCCTCGCGCTGATGGAATACAAGCTCTACCGCTTCATGACCCCGCTCGGCATCCTCGCCGTGCTGCTCGGCTTCTGGCTGTGGTTCGGTTTCGGCAACCGGTTCGCGAGCGCCGGATGGCTGCACGTGAAGACCACGCTCGTGCTGTTCCTGATCGCGTACCACCTGTACTGCGGCAAGCTGATGCGGGACCTCGCCGCCGGGCGCAGCACGCGCAGCCACGTGTGGTTCCGCGTGTTCAACGAAGTGCCGGTCCTGGTGCTGTTCGCGGTCGTGTTCCTCGCCGTGGTGAGGCCTTTCTGACTCCCCCGTGATGCGGCGAGAGGCCGGAGCCCGCGGGCCGCCGAGGGCGTTCCTGTTGCGTGGCTCCCGCCCCCGGCCCTGCGCCGCCCGATTTCCGACCGCCCCGGGTAGCGCATCCGCCGCCCGGCCCGAATCCTTCCCTTTTCCTGCGCCGCCGATCCCGATATGTCCGAATCCTTCTTTTCCCCCTGTCCGCGCGGTCTCGAGCCGATGCTCGCCGATGAACTCGCGGCGCTCGGCGCCAAGGCCCTCGCGCCGACCCATGGCGGCGTCGGCTTCGCCGGTGACTGGGCCACGTGCTACCGTGTGAACCTCGAGAGCCGGCTGGCGACCCGTGTCATGTGGCGCCTCGCCGAAGGGCGCTACCAGGCCGAGGAGGACATCTACCGCCTCGCATACGGCGTCACGTGGGCGAAGTGGTTCACGCCCGACGACACGATCCGCATCTACGTGACCGCGAAGCAGTCGCCGCTGAGGAGTCTCGAATTCGTCACGTTGCGGATCAAGGACGCGGTCTGCGACCACTTCCGCACCGTCACCGGCCGGCGCCCGAGCGTCGACACCGCGAACCCGGCCGTCCGCATTCACGCCTTCCTGACGCGCGACCGCGTCACGCTGTATCTCGATACGTCGGGCGAACCGCTGTACAAGCGCGGCTTCAAGCCCGCCGCCGTCGAAGCGCCGCTGAAGGAAAACCTCGCGGCCGGCATCCTCCGGCTCACCGGCTGGCAACCGGGCGAGCCGCTGCTCGATCCGATGTGCGGCAGCGGCACGTTCCTGATCGAGGCGGCGCAGATCGCGCTCGACATCGCGCCAGGTCTCGGGCGCGGCTTCGCGTTCGAACGTTTTCGCCACCTCGACCGGCCGGCCTGGGCAGGCTTGAAGCGTGCCGCGGAAGCCCGCCGGCAGCCGCCGCGGCGGCTCGCGATCTATGGCTCGGACATCGTCGGCGAGCAGGTGCGGCGGACCCGCGTGAACCTGCAGTCGGCGGGGCTCGGCGACTGTGTGTATCTGGATCGCGCCGATTTCCTCGCGCTCGAAGCGCCGGCCGGGGAGGGCGTGCTGGTGACGAACCCGCCGTACGGGGTGCGGATCGGCGAGGCGGAAGAACTGGCGGCGCTGTACCCGCAGTTCGGCGACGTGCTGAAGCGGCGCTGGAGCGGCTGGCGCTGCTATTTCCTCAGCGCCGATCCGGCGCTGCCGAAGCTGATCGGCCTGAAGGCAAGCAAGCGCACGCCGCTCTTCAACGGCGCGCTCGAATGCCGGCTGCTCGAATACAAGATGGTGTCGGGGAGCATGCGCCGCAAGCCCGCCGACGGCGACTGACGCGCGTCGGCTACGCCGACTTTTCCGTCGGCTAGCCCTTGACGCGTAGGTCGGACCGGGCGCAGCGATGTCCGAGGCGACGGACTCCGGTTGCCGAAAGACCGCTCAGACGATCCCGAGGTGCTGGATGCCGGACACCAGGTCCTTGTCGCCGTGTTTGCTGTGCAGCTTGATCTGCAGGCGCAGGTCGTTGATCGAGTCGGCGTTGCGCAGCGCGTCCTCGTAGCTGATCTTCTCGTCCTCGTAGAGATCGAACAGACTCTGGTCGAAGGTCTGCATGCCGAGCTCGCGCGAGCGCTTCATCACGTCCTTGATGCCCGGCACTTCGCCCTTGAAGATCAGGTCGGCGATCAGCGGAGAGTTCAGCAGCACCTCGACCGCGGGGACGCGGCCCTTGCGATCCTTCAGCGGCAGCAGGCGTTGCGAGATCAGCGCGCGCAGGTTTAGCGACAGGTCCATCAGCAACTGCGGCCGACGGTCTTCCGGGAAGAAGTTGATGATGCGGTCGATCGCCTGGTTCGCGCTGTTCGCATGCAGCGTCGCGAGACACAGGTGGCCGGTTTCGGCGAACGCGATCGCGTAGTCCATGGTCTCGCGGTCGCGGATTTCGCCCATCAGGATCACGTCGGGCGCCTGGCGGAGCGTGTTCTTCAGCGCGGCTTCCCAGTTGTCGGTGTCGATGCCGATCTCGCGCTGCGACATGATGCAGTTCTTGTGCTGGTGCACGAATTCGATCGGGTCCTCGACCGTGATGATGTGACCGTAGGAATGCTCGTTGCGGAAGTCGACCATCGCCGCGAGCGAGGTCGTCTTGCCGGTGCCGGTGCCGCCGACGAAGATCACGAGCCCGCGCTTGGCCATCGCGACATCGCGCAGCACCGCCGGCATGCCGAGTTGCTCGAAGTTCGGGACTTCCTGCGGGATCGTGCGCAGTACGAGGCCGACCTTTCCCTGTTGCATGTAGGCGTTCGCGCGGAAGCGGCCAATGCCGCCCGGCGACACCGCGAAGTTGCATTCCTTCGTCGCCTCGAATTCGGCCGCCTGCTTGTCATTCATGATCGCCCGCGCGAGCTCGAGCGTGTGCTGCGGCGACAGCGACTGGTTCGATTGCGGGGTGACGCGCCCATCGATCTTGATCGCGGGCGGGAAGCCCGAGGTGATGAAGAGGTCCGAACCGTTCTTCTGCACCATCAGCTTGAGCAGATCGTGCATGAACTTCAGGGCCTGGTCGCGTTCCATGGTGCGCTCCGGCGGGAACTCCGCCATATATTTTCGATCGCGCGATTATCGTCGTTAACGCGGCGGAAGTGTGCGGAGCGGGCGGAGCGATCGCGGCCGCGCAACAGTGCGCCGGGCAGGTGGCAGCGCCGAGCGACGTGCCGGATGCGCGGAACCGGACGGGCGCCGGCCTCAGCCCGCGAAGTTGTCCTTGTTCTGCGCCTTGAGCTTCGCTTCGCCGACGGACACGACGTTGCGGCGGACGAGGTCGAGCAGGTTCTGGTCGAGCGTCTGCATGCCGACCGCCTGGCCGGTCTGGATCGCGGAATACATCTGCGCGATCTTGTTCTCCCGGATCAGGTTCCGGATCGCCGGCGTGCCGATCATGATCTCGTGCGCGGCGACGCGGCCCTGACCGTCCTTGGTCTTCAGCAGCGTCTGCGAGATCACCGCGCGCAGCGACTCCGAGAGCATCGAGCGCACCATGTCCTTTTCGGCCGCCGGGAAGACGTCGACGATCCGGTCGATCGTCTTCGCGGCCGACGACGTGTGCAGCGTGCCGAACACCAGGTGGCCGGTCTCGGCGCCGGTCAGCGCGAGGCGGATCGTCTCCAGGTCGCGCAGTTCGCCGACGAGGATCACGTCCGGGTCTTCGCGCAGCGCCGAACGCAGCGCGTTGTTGAACGACAGCGTGTCGCGGCTGACTTCGCGCTGGTTGATCAGGCAGCGCTTCGACTCGTGGACGAATTCGATCGGGTCCTCGATCGTCAGGATGTGGCCGTATTCGTTTTCGTTGATGTAGTCGACCATCGCCGCGAGGGTCGTCGACTTGCCCGAGCCGGTCGGTCCGGTCACGAGGACGATGCCGCGCGGCTGGTTCGAGATGTCCTTGAAGATTTTCGGCGCGTTGAGGTCCTCGAGGCTCAGCACCTTCGACGGAATCGTCCGGAACACCGCCGACGCGCCGCGGTTCTGGTTGAACGCATTGACGCGAAAGCGCGCGAGGTTCGGCACCGCGAACGAGAAGTCGCATTCGAGGACTTCCTCGAACTGCTTGCGCTGCCCGTCGTTCATGATGTCGTACACCATCGAGTGCACGTCCTTGTGCTCCATCGGCGGCAGGTTGATGCGCCGCACGTCGCCGTGGACCCGGATCATCGGCGGCAGGCCGGACGACAGGTGGAGGTCGGAGGCCTTGTTCTTGACGGCGAAGGCGAGCAGTTCGGTGATGTCCATGGGTTTGTCGCTGGAGTGCAGGGGCAGGCGAAGCGCGAGGGGAGGCGATGCTATACTGCTGCGCCTGTTTTGGGCCTCAAAGCCGCCGTTATATGACATCAATCGCCGCGAACTTGCAAGCCGTGCGCCAGCGCGTCGATGCGGCCGCGAAGGCCGCGCGGCGCGAGCCCGCCGCCGTCGCGCTGCTCGCGGTCAGCAAGACCTGGCCCGCCGCGTCGGTCGCCGAAGCGGCCCGCGCCGGGCAGCGGATGTTCGGCGAGAACTACGTCCAGGAAAGCGTTGCGAAGATCGCCGAGCTGCGCGACGCCCGACTCGAATGGCATTTCATCGGGCCCCTGCAGAGCAACAAGACGCGGGCCGTCGCGGCGCAGTTCGACTGGGTGCATTCCGTCGACCGGCTGAAGCTCGCCGAGCGGCTGGCGGAGCAGCGGCCCGGCGAGCTGCCGCCGCTGAATGTCTGCATCCAGGTGGACGTCAGCGGCGAGGAGAGCAAGAGCGGCGTCGCGCCCGACGACGTCCGCGGGCTCGCGGACCGGATCGCCGCGCTGCCGCGGCTGCAGCTGCGCGGCCTGATGGCGATTCCGGAGCCGACGCGGGACGAGGCGCTGCTGCGGTCGCGCTTTGCGACGCTTCGCCGCCTGCGCGACGAACTCAATGGTTCGGGTTTCACGCTCGACACGCTGTCGATGGGCATGTCGGACGATCTCGAGATCGCGATCGCGGAAGGGGCGACGATGGTGCGGGTCGGTACGGCGATTTTCGGTGCGCGGAACGCGCGCGAAGGATGAACATGACTGAACGATTGAAAATCAGCTTCCTCGGCGGCGGCAACATGGCGACGGCGCTGACCGGCGGGCTCGCCGAGCGCGGTTTCGCGGCTACCGACATCCAGGTCGTCGATCTGCAGGCGGAGAGCCGCGCACGGCTTGCCGGGCGCTTCGGCGTGCGCGCGGTCGAGAGGGTCGATGACGACGTGCTCGCGTGCGACGTCCTCGTGCTTGCAGTCAAGCCGCAGCAGATGAAGGCGGCCCTCGCGCCGCTCGCGGGGCGGCTCACGAACCAGACCGTCGTCAGCATCGCCGCCGGCCTTCGACTCGCCGACATCGGCCGCTGGCTGGGCGGTTACCGCCGCCTCGTGCGTGCGATGCCGAACACGCCGGCGCTGATCGGGGCCGGGATAACGGGCCTTTACGCGGACCCGTCGGTCGACGACGCCGGGCGCACGGCGGCCGAGCGGGTCCTCGCGGCGGTCGGCAGCACGGTCTGGATCGCCGCCGAGGCCCAGATGGATGCGGTGACCGCGGTATCCGGCAGCGGCCCCGCCTACGTCTTCCATTTCATCGAGGCGCTCGAAGCGGCCGGCACTTCGCTCGGCTTCGATGCAGCGACGGCGAGACGCCTTGCGATCGACACCGTCCTCGGCGCGGCGAAACTCGCGGCGGGGTCGGACGAGGCCCCGTCCGTGCTGCGGGAACGCGTGACGTCGAAAGGCGGCACGACCGAGGCCGCGCTCGCGAGCATGGCCGCGTCAGGCGTCTCCGACGCGATCGTGCGCGCGGTGCAGGCGGCCGATGCACGTGGCCGCGAGCTCGGCGAGCAACTCGGAAAGGATTGACCGCTCATGCTCGGCAACGTCGTTCTCCTGATCCTGAATACCGCAGTCGGCTTTCTCACGCTGATGCTGCTGGCGCGCTTCTTCATGCAATGGCAGCGCGTGTCCTTCCGCAACCAGATCGGGCAGTTCGTCGTCGCGACGACCGACTGGCTGGTGCGGCCGCTGCGCCGGGTGATTCCCGGTTTCATGGGCTTCGACCTCGCGAGCCTGCTGCCCGCGTGGGCGCTGCAGACGCTGCTGGTGTTCGTCGAGCTGTGGCTGCGGGGTGCGCCGCTCGGGGCGAACATGGTCGGCGTGTCGCTCGGTGTCCTCGGCCTCGGGCTGCTGGAACTCCTGCGGATGGCGATCTACCTCGTCATCGCGGTCGTGCTGATGTCGGCCGTGCTGTCGTGGGTCAATCCGCACGCGCCCGCCGCCTCGGTCTTCCACAATCTCTCCGCGCCATTCCTGCGCCCGTTCCGTCGCGTCATCCCGCCGATCGCGAACGTCGACCTGTCGCCGCTCGTGCTGCTGCTGGTGCTGCAGATCGTGCTGATGATCGTCGGCGGCCTGCGCGGCAATTTCGCCGCACTGCTGATCGCCTGATGAACGCCGAATGGCTGCGTGAAACAGCGGACGGGGACGTCGTCCTGTCGCTGCACGTGCAGCCCGGCGCGAAAAAGACCGAGTTCGTCGGCGCGCACGGCGACGCGATGAAGCTGCGCCTCGCCGCACCGCCGGTCGACGGCAAGGCGAATGCCGCGCTCGTCGTGTTCCTCGCCGGTTTCTGCAACGTCGGCCGCGCCGCGGTGACGCTCGTCAGTGGCGAGACGTCGCGCGCGAAACGGGTGCGGATCGACGGCATCGGCGCCGCGGCGCGCGAACGCCTGCGGCAGCTGGGCTAGCGGGGCCCGGCAGAAAAACGTGTAGGCCGGGGTAAGCGAAGCGAACTCCGACGCGGAGTGGGGGAGCCTCGACGTCGGACTTCGCCTGCGGCCCACTCCGACCTGCGTATCTCCGACCGCGACCTACCTACGGGCTCACCCGAGCCCGAGGCGGCGCCGTCAGCTCAGTTCATGCATCACCTGGCCTTCGACGACTGTGTAATGCACGCGCCCGGGCAGTTCGAGCCCGAGGAAGGGGGTGTTCTTGCCCTGGCTGCGCAGCTGATCCCGGCTCACGGTGAGGTGCGCGGCCGGATCGAATACGCACAGGTCGGCTCGTGCGCCGGGGGAAAGGTGCCCGGCTTTCGTGATGCCGACGATGCGTGCGGCGTCCGAGGTCACGCGCGCGAGCGCTTTCGCGAGCGGCAGGCGAGCTTCGGCGGCCCACTTCAGCGTCAGCGGCAGAAGCAGCTCGAGGCCGGTCGCTCCGGGTTCCGACTCGCTGAACGGCGTGAGCTTGCCGTCGTCGTCGACCGGCGTGTGGTCGGAGCACAGCGCATCGATGCGCCCGTCGGCAAGCCCCTGCCGCAGCGCGTCGCGGTCGCGCTCGCTGCGCAGCGGCGGCACCAGGTGGCAGTTGCTGTTGAAGAAGCCGATGTCCATCTCGGACAGATGCAGATGGTTGATCGACACGTCGCAGGTGATGTCGAGGCCGTCCGCGCGCGCCTGCTCGACGAGCGCGAGCCCCTCGGCGCTCGACAGGCGCGTCACGTGCAGGCGGGCGCCGGTGATGCGCGCGAGCTGGATTTGCGCGTACAGCGCGATCGTCTCGGCCGCGGTCGGAATGCCCGGCAGACCGAGCCGCGTCGCGACCTCGCCGTCATGGGCATGGCCGCTCGACAGGAACGGAGCGAGCGGCTGCAGCCAGACGCGGAAGCCGAAGGTCGCCGCGTACTGCATCGCTCGCAGCAGCACGGCGCTATCGACGATCGGCACGTTCGCCTGACCGAACGCGACGCAGCCGGCTTCGACGAGTTCGGCCATCTCGGACAGGCGTTCACCCTTGAGGCCGATCGTCAGCGCGCCGACCGGATAGACGTGCGCGCGATTCAGTTTTTTCGCGCGGTAACACAGCATCTCGACGAGGCCCGGCTCATCGAGCGCCGGGTCGGTGTCGGGCGGGATCGCGAGGCTCGTGACGCCGCCGGCCATCGCGGCGTCCATCTCGGATTCGAGCGTCGCGCGGTATTCGAAGCCGGGCTCGCGCAGCCGGGCGGCGAGGTCGATGAGCCCGGGCGCGACGACGAGGCCCGCGGCGTCGATCGTGCGGTCGGCCGAGAAGCCGTCGGGCGCGCGGCCAACGCCAGCGATCTTGCCCTCGGCCAGATACATGTCGCGCGTGTCGTCGAGTCCATTGGCCGGGTCGACGACGCGGCCATTGGCGATGCGGATCTTCATTTATTGCTCCCCTGCTGACCTGCCAACATGCTCATGACTGCCATCCGCACCGCGATGCCGAACGTGACCTGCTGCAGGATCACCGCCTGCGCGCCGTCGGCGACCGACGAGTCGATCTCGACGCCGCGGTTCATCGGGCCGGGGTGCAGCACGATCGCGTCCGGTTTCGCCAGCGCGAGCTTCTCGGCGGTCAGGCCCCACACCTTGTAGAACTCCTGCGGTGTCGGCAGCAGCGCGCCGTTCATGCGTTCGTTCTGCAGCCTGAGCATCATCACGACATCGACACCGCGCAGTCCTTCGCGGATGTCGTGGAAGACGCGCACGCCGAGCCGCTCGACGTCGGTCGGCAGCAGCGTTTTCGGACCGATGACGCGGACTTCGGGCACGCCGAGCGTCGTCAGCGCGCTGATCTGCGAGCGCGCGACGCGCGAGTGCAGCACGTCGCCGACGATCGCGACCGTCAGGTTCGTGAAGTCGCGCTTGTAGTGCCGGATCGTGTACATGTCGAGCAGGCCCTGCGTCGGATGCGCATGGCGGCCGTCGCCGGCGTTGACGACATGGATGTGGTCGCGGCCGGTCGCGAGCAGGTGCTGTGCGATCAGGAACGGCGCGCCGCTCGCGGCGTGGCGCACGACGAACATGTCGGCCTGCATCGCGCACAGGTTGTCGACGGTGTCGAGCAGGCTCTCGCCTTTCGCGGTCGAGCTCGTCGACACGTTGAGATTCACGACGTCGGCCGACAGCCGCTTCGCGGCGATCTCGAAAGTCGTCCGCGTGCGCGTCGAGTTCTCGAAGAACAGGTTGAAGATGCTCTTGCCGCGCAACAGCGGCAGCTTCTTGACCTCGCGCTCGGCGACTTCGGTGAAGGGCGCCGCGGTGTCGAGGACCGCGGTCAGGACGTCGCGCGGCAGGCCGTCGATCGTCAGCAGGTGCTGCAGTTCGCCGTGTTTGTTGAGCTGCGGGTTACGCATCGATCAGCCTCAGCGTGAGTTCGCCCGCGGCGCCGGATTCGAGCTGCAGGCTCTGGCTCGCGGGAAGGGGGTCGGGCAGGGTCAGCGCGCACCAGCGGGGCGCAATCGGCAGTTCGCGGTCGCCGCGGTCGACGAGCACCGCGAGGTCGACGCGCGCCGGGCGGCCGAAATCGAACAGCTCGTTGATCGCGGCCCGCGTCGTGCGCCCGGTGTAGAGCACGTCGTCGACGATGATCACGTCGGCGCCTTCTACCGGGAAGGGGATGTCGGTGCGCTTGGGCTGCGGATGCAGGCCTTTCGACGCGAAATCGTCGCGGTAGAACGAGACGTCGATCGAGCCCGGCGGGCGTGACAGCCCGAGGGCCTGATGGAGGCGGGCGGCGAGCCAGACGCCGCCGGTGTGGATGCCCACGAGCGCGGTGTCCGGCGACACGTGCGGTCGCATCTGCTCGACCAGCGTCCGGAAGAGCGCTTCTGCATCAAGACTTTGCATGTCGATTGTGGTCCAGGAAGTGTTGCAGGATGATCTGTGCGGCGACGGCGTCGAGGACTTCCTTGCGGGCTCGCCAGTCGCGCTGGCCGCCGTCGACGAGCGCGGCCTCGGCGGCGGCCGACGACAGGCGCTCGTCGCATTCGACGACCGGCAGCCCGAACCGGCCGCGCAGCTGGTTCGCGAAACGGCGGCAGCGCGCGGTCAGTTCGTGCGGGGTGCCGTCGAGGTGGCGCGGCACGCCGACGACGAGGCCGGCGGGGCGCCACTCGGCAAGGAGTTTTTCGATCGCGGCGAAGCGCGGCGCGCTCGCTTCGCCTGCGAGTGTCAGCAGCGCGTTCGCGTGGCCGGTTTCAAGTTCGCCGACTGCGACGCCGACGCGGGCGAGACCGAAATCGAAGCCGAGCAGCGTGCCGCGGGCGGGCAGGGCGGGCGCGTCGCGCGCCGGGTCAGGCATGCCCTGCGGACTCGCTGAGGTTCGCGAAATCGATCCCCAGTTTCTGCATCGCGGCGGCGAGGCGCTCCTCGGGCGGCAGGCCGAAGACGATCGCGAGGTCGGCCGGGACGGTGAGCCAGCTGTTCTCGGCGATTTCCTGTTCGAGCTGGCCGGCGGTCCAGCCGGCGTAGCCGAGCGTCACGAGCACTTCGAGCGGTTCGCCCTGCGTGCCGATCGACTGCAGGATGTCGCGCGAACTCGTCAGCGCGATCTCGTCGTTGACGACCAGCGTCGAGTGCCATTCGCCGGCCGGGCGGTGCAGCACGAAGCCGCGGTCGGTTTGCACCGGGCCGCCGAAATAGACCGGCTGCGCGGCGAAGCCTTCTGCTTCGAGCGGCAGGTCGACGCGTTCGAACAGCGCCGCGAGCGTCATGTCGATCGGCCGGTTGACGATGATCCCGAGCGCACCCTGCTCGTTGTGTTCGGCGATGTAGGTCAGCGAGCGGACGAAATTCGGATCGGTCATGCGCGGCATGGCGATCAGGAAGTGATGCGTGAGGTTCGACGTGATTTCGCTCATGGCTGCATTTTAGCCGTTCGTGCGGCGGTATGAGGGGGAACGTGCGCGCTGCCGCAGGGGTCGCGTCCGAACGGCGTGTCAAGCAATCGAGAGGCCGCCGGCCGCGACGGCGACGCGGGTTCGCGCCGTGCGACGGTCAGAGCGCTTTTCACCGCGCGCCCCTTTCCGCTGCCGCTCCGCATCGCCGTTCAGGCCGAAACCGTCCTCCCGGTATATTGCCGCAGCAGCCCGAGCAGTTCCGTTTCCTCGTACGGTTTGCCGAGATAATGGCTCGCGCCGATCTTCTCCGCGTACTGCCGGTGCTTGTCCGCGAGTCGCGACGTGATCATCACGACCGGGATTCCGTTCAGCCGCTCGTCCGCGCGGATGTTGCGCAACAGGTCGAAGCCGTCCATGCGCGGCATCTCGATGTCCGACAGGATCACGTCGGGGACGGTCTCGATGAGCCGTTCCAGTGCGTCCACGCCATCTTTGGCGGTGACGACGCGGTAGCCTTCGCGTTCGAGCAATCGGCCGGTGATCTTCCGCACCGTCAGCGAATCGTCGACGACCATCACGGTCGGCGCGCGGTCGATGGGCGCTTCGAACGGCTCGAGCGGTTCGAGCGCCTCGGCCGGCACGGCGCGCAATTCGACGGCTTCCCCCGACGTCGACAGGCCGCGGCTCGCGAGCGCGACCGGGTTCAGGATCAGCACGATCTCGCCGTCGCCGAGCACCGTCGCGCCGGAGATGCCGACGATGCGCGCGAGTTGCGGGCCGGCGTTCTTGACGACGATTTCCTGGTTGCCGCGCAGCGCGTCGACGTGCAGCGCGAGCGTCTGCGCGCCGGCGCGCAGCAGCAGCACCCAGTTGAAGCGCTGCGGTTCCGGCTGCGCGCGGCGGTCGCCGAGGAGGCGCGGCAGGTAGCGATAGGCGAAGCGCTGGCCCTGCCAATCGGTGCCGCCGTCGCGCTGCAGCGCCGCGAGCGCGTCGGCCTTCAGTTCGAGCACCTGCGCGACGACGCTCGACGGCACCGCGTACGTGCGCCCAATGGCGCGGATCAGCAGCGCCTGCGTGACCGCGAGCGTCAGCGGCAGGTAGATGCGGAACTCGGTGCCGCGGCCGGGGGCCGAGTGGATGTCGATGCGTCCGCCGACTGCGGCGGTCTCGGACTTCACGACGTCCATGCCGACGCCGCGCCCCGAGACCGTCGAGAGGTTGCCCGCCGTCGAGAAGCCGGGGATGAAGATCAGGTTCGTGAGGCGCCGTTCGTCCGCAAGCGCGTCCGCCGCGAGCAGGCCGCTCGCCTGCGCGCGCTCGGCGATTCTCGCGAAATCGAGCCCGCCGCCGTCGTCGGCGAGCATGATCGCGACTTCGTTGCCTTCCTGCGCGACCGTCAGCGTGATCTGGCCGATCTCGTCCTTGCCCGCGTCGCGGCGCATGTCGGGCGTCTCGATGCCGTGCGCGATCGCGTTACGCAGCAGGTGTTCGAGCGGCGCGGTCATGTGCTCGAGCACGCTGCGGTCGACCTCGATGCGCCCGCCGCGCAGGTCGAGGTTCGCGCGCTTGCCGAGTTCCTTCGCGGTCTGCCGGACGACGCGGTGCAGCCGGTCGGCGAGGCTGTCGAACGGCACCATGCGCACCTGCATCAGCGACTGCTGCAGGTCGCGCGACAGGCGCGCCTGGTTGTTCAGCGCGAGTTCGGTCGCGTCGAGGTTGCGCAGCAGGTTCTGCTGCACGGTCGTCACGTCGCCGACGCTCTCGGCCATCATCCGCGTGAGTTCCTGCAGGCGTGTGTAACGGTCCATCTCGAGCGGGTCGAATTCGCCGTCGTGCGCGCCGCTTTGCGTGATCCGCGACTGCATCTGCACGTCGGCCTGGATTTCGACGTCGCGCAACTGGTTGCGCAGCCGGATCACGTTTTCGGTGAGATCGAGCAGCGCGCGCCGCATCGTGCGCAGTTCACCGGCGATGCGCGTGCGCGCGATGCCGATCTCGCCGGCCGCATTGACGAAGCCGTCGACCGCCTCGGCGCGGACTCGCAGCGTCGTCGCGGCGGCCATCGTCTCGGATTCGGTGTGCGCCACGGCGCCTGCGGCTGCTGCGGCGCTTTCGATCGGCGACGGCTCCGGTGCGGCAGGCTCTCCGGCCGCGATGCGGTCGAACATCTGCTCGGCGAGGTCGAGGCCCGCGACGAGTTCGTCGATCAAAGTGTTCGCGTCAGCCCCCGCTTCCTGGCCGGCCTGGAGACGTGATTCGAGCTTGTGCATATGCTCGCCGAGCGTCATTGCGCCCGCCATCCGCGCGCTGCCCTTCAGCGTGTGCAGCAGCCGCGCGACCGCTTTCGCGGCGGCGTCCGCGTCGTCGCCGCTGCGCCACGCGCGCAGCGCGGCGTGCAGCTCGCCGACGAGCTCGGCGCCTTCTTCGAGGAAGAGCGGCAGCAACTGCGCGTCGAGGTCGTCATGGACGACCGGCGCCGGCGCACCCGGCTCCTGCGTTTCGCCCGTCGTGCCGGCGAGCGCGGCCGGGGCGCGGGGGGACGACAGTGTCTCGTCCGCTTCGCCGAGCGTCTCGAGCGACACTTCGCGGCCGACGCCGTCGAGCTGCTCGGCGAGTTCCGGGACGTCGAGGGGCATCTTGCAGGCGCTCACTTCCGCGAGCATCGCTTCGAGCGTGTCGTTCGTCGTGTTCAGCAGCGCCGCCTGTTCGGGCGTCGGCGCGAGGCCGTGGTCGTGCAGGCGTTCGATCGCGTGTTCGAGCGCGCGCGCGAGACCATGCACGGCGATCACGCGCGTCGTCCCGGAGATGCCGGTGAGCGTATGCGCCGCGCGCAGCGCCTGCTCCGCGGGCACGAGGGTCGGGTTCGCCTCGAGGCGCGCGAGCTCGGCGTGCAGGACGGTGAGATGGTGGCGCGCTTCGGCGAGATAGAGGTCGTACAGCGGGCGGCTGAGCGCTGTGTCGCCGATGCGCACGAGATCCGGCGCGACCGGTTCCGCCACGGCCGGGGCGGGGAGGGCGGCGACGTCGACGACCGCGTCGGCGGGTTCGGACGGGATGGACTCCGGAAGCACGTCTTCGGCGACTTCGGCGGGAAGCGCGTCGGGCGCCGCATTGCCTTCGCTCTCCGGGAGATCGCCGAAATCGAAGATCGATGATTCGATCTCGGCGCCGAATAGCGCTCCCGCGTCGAGATCCGCCACGTCGCGCGCACCCGGCTCGACCGCGTCGGCCTCGGCCGGCGCAGCTTCGGCTTCCGGCAGCGAGTCGTCGTCGAGCGCAATCTCCTCGGCCGGCAGGTCGGCTTCGTCGCCGGGCGCGGGCAGCCCGACGCCGGCGGCTTCCGGCAGAGCGAAGTCGTCGAAGTCGAGCGAGACGAGGTCGGGCTCCGCGGCTTCCTCCGCGATGTCTGCGGGCATATCCGCTGCGGACGGAAGTTCGAGATCGAAGTCGAACATCATGTCCGCATCGAAGCCGCCAGTCGCGAACGCGTCGTCGCGCGCCTCGGCGGGAACTGCGAGGTCGTCGGGCGTTTGCGCTGCGGTCTCGGCGGCGGGCGCTGTCGAAGTTTCGTCCGCGGCTGTTTCGAAAGCGGTGATTTGCGGTGGCTCCGTGACGTCGGCCTCCTGCTCGTCGACGATCGGCGCGTCGCTGCTGCGCAGGCGCTCGGCGTGGGCAAGCAGGAGGGCGACGTCGCGCGCCTGGCTTCCGCCGGTTTCGAGCGCCCGGACCCATGCGGAAAACTCGCCGTGCGCGCGTTCGATCAGTCGATGCAGCGCCGGGGTCGGCGTCCAGTCGAGCTGCAGCCAGCGGTTCAGCGTCTGTTCGAGGCCCCACGCGGCATCGCCGAGGTCGCGCAGTCCGACCATCCGGCCGCTGCCTTTCAACGTGTGAAAGCCGCGGCGGATGCCGGTCAGCTGGCTCAGGTCGGCGGGGTCGCGGCGCGAGACTTCGACGAGACGGGCGATCGTCGCGAGGACGTCGTGCGCCTCTTCGAGGAAGATCTCGAGGAGTTCGGCATCGATGTCGCTCGCGCTCGCCGCCGGGGTGGCCGGTCCACCCGCCGTGACCGGCGCGCGGTCGGCGTCCGCCGCGGGCTGCGGGGCTGCTTCGGGCGCGGTTGCGGATGCGGTGTCGGCGAGCTCGGTCGGTGCGACGGACGGCAGTTCGAGGTCGATGTCGTCGAGCAGCGCGAGGGTTTTTTCGAGAACGTCGTCCGCCCCAGGGTGTGCTGACGCTCCGGAGTCTTCGCGGGTTTCCTCGGCAGCGTCCGCTCCGCTCGCTGGTGGGGAGCGCAGCGCGGGGGCGAGCGTGAAATCGTCGGGGAAGCCGGGTTCGGGTACGACGTCCGGCGCGGCGCCGGCGACCGGCGCGGCAAGTTCGGGCTGTTCGAGGTCAGCCACGGAGGGCTCTGCCGTTGCCGGTTGCGCTGCGAAAGCGAAGTCGCCGGAGTCGCCGGAGTCGCCCGAGAGGTCGACGACGGCTTCGTCGACGGCTTCGGCCGGCGCGCGATGGGGCAGCGGGGCGGGCGCGGCTTCGTGGGCCCAGATCTTCTCGCGCGCCGTACCGGGCGAGGTTTCATCGGCGCCGGGCCGCGCTGCCGCGGTCGCGGGCGCGAGGAAGCGGTCGAGGTTCGCCGGGCCGTGCTGCAGCGCCTCGACGTAGAAGCCAAGTGCGGAAAGCTGGCGCGCGAGGGCTTCGAAAGCGGCAAGGGGCGGCGGCGTTTCGGCTTCGGCGAACGCGGCGATCGTCTCCGCGGCCGAATGCACGAGCGCGATCGCGGCGCCGTCGCCGACGAGCGTCAGCGCGCCTTCGACCTGCTTCAACGGCGCCGCGAGCGTCGCGAGCGGCGCGCGCTTTTGCTGGTTGCGGAAGTAGTCGTCGAGGATCTGCTCGACCTGCGCGAGGCTGGAGAGGATTTCGCGCGACAGCTGCCGCAGCGCTTCGCGTTCCTGCGTGCGCCGCGCGGTCTCGACGGTGCACGAGCTCTCGGCCGGCGCAATCGCCTCGCCGCGCATCACCGCGCGCAGCCGGGCGTCGGTGTCGGCGACCTGCGCCGAAAAACCGGCGTCCGGGGCGCCGCGTTCGAGCGCGGTCTCGCCGAGCAGCAGCGCGGTCGCGACTTCGAGCGCGATCACCTCGCTGCAGCGCAGCGGGTCCTTGCGCAGCCATCGCACGAAGTCGACGAGTGCGCGCAGCAGCCGGTCGAGTGCCGGACGCCCGAGTTGCGGCGCGTAGCCGATCAGCTCCGACAGCAGCGATTCGAACCGTGGCAGGTCGGCGGCATGGCCGGTCGAGAAGCCGTCCCAGGCGAGCTTGGCCGAGCTCATCGTCGCTTGCAGCGACTTCAGCAGCGGCCCGAGGGGCGTGGCGCTGACCGCCGCACCCGTCTCCGGGATCAGCGTGTCGAGGCGCCACGCGGCGCGCACCGACCGTTGCCGCTCGGTACGTGCCGGCGCCTGGCTCGTCCAGTACAGCAGTTCGCGCAGCAGCCGGTCGGGGATCGCGGCGACGCCTTCGGCCAGGCGCTTCAACTGCGCATCGAGCTGCGAGCACAGCCGCTTGATCTCAGCATTCGGCGGCAGGTCGCCGTGGAGAATCGCCTCGAGGACGGCTTGTACGACGTACCACAGGGTCGCGGCGGACGTGCCTGCGTGGAGCGCCGCGACACCGGCGACCGCGTCGAGCATCGCTTGCGGTCCCGCCGGGTCCGCGCCGTTGCGCAGCCATTGCAGCAGGCCGCGTTGGAACGTCGCGCGCAGGGCGCGCTGCTGCTGCTGCCGCGCGTCGTCGTCGAGCCCTTCGACCGCCACGGCGGTGTGCGGCGCACGCACTGACCGGTCGGGAAAGAACAGCTCGGCCGGCGACACCGCGTCGGGACTCCGGACCGCGGCGATTTCGCGGTACAGCGACAGCAGGCGCAGCGGTTGGTCGGGAGTGCCGTGGACGAGCTCTTCGAGATAGTTGCCGATCGTCGCGAGCGACCGGCGGGCGAGTGCGAGCGTCGCCGGGTCGACGGGATGTTCGCCGCGTGCCAGCAGGCCGAGCGTCTGATCCAGCGACAAGGCGAACTGGGTGAGCCCGTCGAGGCCGACGATCGACAGCGCGCCGCCGACCTGGTGCAGGTGGGTCTGGGCGAACTGCACGTGCGTCGGCGCGTCGGGCGCGCGCTCGGCGCGGTCCAGGGATTCGTCGGCGCGCGCAAGCGCGGCGTCGATTTCGGTCTTGACCCAGGCGAGCGGGCCGAGGTCGAGTTCGGTCGGATGCGTCATCGTGTTCCTTGCCGCGGCAAGTCCGCGCTAGACCTTGAAGCCCGAAACCGAACCCTTGAGTTCGACCGCGAGGTCCGCGAGCTGGCCGACCGACCCCGCGGTCTGCTGCGTGCCGCGCGCGGTCTGCTCGGTGATCGCGAGAATGTCCTGCATCGTCCCGGCCACGCGACTCGCGGTGGCGGCCTGGTGCTGCGTGTCGCTCGAAATCTGTTCGATCAGGCGGGCGGCTTCGAGCGAGACGTCGCCGATCTCCGCGAGCGCCTGACCTGCGGCGTCGGAAAGCTGCGCCCCCTCGACGACGTCGCGCGTCGCGTTTTCCATCGAGCCCACGGCGTCCTTCGTGTCGGTCTGGATCGTCTTGACGATCGCCGCGATCTGCTTCGTCGCTTCGCCCGAGCGCTCGGCGAGCCGCTGCACTTCCTCGGCGACGACGGTGAAGCCGCGCCCGGCCTCTCCCGCCGAGGCGGCCTGGATCGCGGCGTTCAATGCGAGCACGTTGGTCTGCTCGGTGATGTCGGAAATGAGTTCGACGATCTCGCCGATCTCCTGCGAGGACTCGCCTAGCCGCTTGATCCGCTTCGACGTCTCCTGGATCTGCTCGCGGATGCCGTTCATGCCCTTGATCGTGTTCTCGACGGCGCCCGCGCCCTTGCGCGCGGAGTCGAGCGAGCGCCGCGCGACCTGCGCCGAACGCAGCGCGAGGCCCGATGACTCCGTCATCGACTGCGCCATCTGCTGCACCGTCGCGCCGGCTTCCTTGATCTCCGTCGACTGGCGCTCGGTCGCGCCGAGGAGTTCGGTCGAGGTGCGCTGCGCGGATTCGGTCGCGGCCGTCAGGCGCGAGGCGGCGTCGTTGATGCGGCGCACGAGCACCGAGAGCTCCTCGATCGTGTAATTGACTGAATCCGCGATCGCGCCGGTGATGTCTTCCGACACCGTCGTGCGCACCGTCAGGTCGCCGTCGGCGAGGTCGCCCATCTCGTTCATCAGCCGCAGGATCGCCTGTTGCGCCTGGTTGCGTTCTTCTTCGGCGCTCTTCTGGTGCGCCTCGGCCTCGGCGCGGCGCGCCGCGATCTCGGCATTGTTGATTCGCGCCATCAGGCTCAGGATGCCGAGCCCGACGAGCGCGACGACGGCGATCCCGATCGTCGCCGGCGTCAGTCCTCGGTAGGCGTTGTTGAGCGTCTCGGACAGCGCGCCGGCCCGCGCGGTGAGCGGTTCGGCGGCCTCCAGGATCCGGCTGCCGGCATGCTTCGCCTGCACCAGCGCCTGGATGTTTTCCATGATCGCGGTCACCGCGCCGATCGTGTTGCCGGCGCTCTCGTCGAGCCCCTGCAGCCGGCGGCGCGACTCGGGATCGACGCTCGTCTGCTTCAGCTCGGCGACGAGGTCGGCGAAGCCCTTCGTGTCCTTCCCGAGCGCGAACGCCGTCTGCGGATCGATCGTGTTCGCGACGAGCAGCGCGTTCGCGTTCTTCGCGATGCGCTGCGTGAGGGCGACGCCGCTGGCCAGGCCGGCGACTTCGCGCGGGCCGGCGCCGGCCTGCAGCCGGTATTGCGCGAGTTGCTCGGCCTGTTCGAGGAGCGCGGCATCCTGCGCGTTGATCGATGCGACCGAGCGGTTCAACTCGAGCAGGTTCTTCTCCTGCGCGATCAGCTGCCCGGCGTCCTCGGAAACCGGGGCCCACGTGGCGGCCAGCGCGTCGATCTGCTCGCGCGCCGACGACGGGGCGGCGGGAATCCGGTCGCCGTCGATCGTCCCGCCCTGGTCGAGCGCGCCGAGGAGTTCGCCGAACCGCCGCGTGCTGTCGCGCAGCTCCGCGAAAGCTTCCGGCTTGCCTTGCAGCGACAGCTGCGCGGCCTTTGCGATGCGCTGCGACAGCGTTTCCATTTCGCCGGCCGCGTAAGTGTAGGTCGTCGCATTCGCCGACTCGCGGAACTGGTAGAAGATCAGGCCGAGGCCGACGATCGAGACCAGCGCGAACGCGATGCCGAGCAGGCCGATCCTGTCGGACGCGGTCCGCGCTTTGTCGTTCGGGCGCTTCTTCGCAGCCCGGGCAGGCGCGCGCCGCGGGGATTCCATGATCGTCGTCGCGACGGCGGCGTCCTCCGGGAACGACTTCTTCGACGTGCTGAGGCTCAGCTTCGGCGGCTTGAGGGCCATGGGTGGTGTGCTCCGGGGAAATCCGATTGCTGGTTCGGGTCGTGTTCGCGGCGAGCGGCGCGGTCTCGGCTCAGTCGAGACCGGCCTGGAGGAAGCGCCGGTCCGCGAGCAGGCGCGGGACGTCGAGCTTGAGCCACAGGTGATCGCGGGCGTCGCGCAAGCGCGCCTGAACCCACGGGCGTTCGTCGGCGGATTCGTCGTCGGGCTGGAATTCGTCGGCGCTGCGCAGGCCGGCCGCGCGCGAGACGAGGATCGCGCAATTGACGCCGTGGCGCAGGCCGACGAGCAGCAGCCGCGCCGGCCCGGCGGGCGCGACCGGACTGCCCTGGTGGAACGCGGAGAGATCGACGACGCTGAACAGCGTGCCGCGCACGTTCGCGAGGCCGCGGAACCAGTCGCAGGTCAGCGGCACCGGCGCGAGCGGCGGCACCGGCAGGATCTCGCCGCTGTCGGTGAGGTCGATCAGCCAGTTTTCGCGGCCGGCGCGCACGCCGAGCAGCGCCCGACGGTCGCCGCTGCGCGCTTCGGCGAAGCGACGTACGAGGTCTTCCTGGAATTCGCGCAGGCTCAGTCGTTTCGCCATCGGCCTCAGCCCAGCGCCTGGATGCGCGCGAGCAATTCGGCCGGGTCGACCGGCTTGACGAGATAGTCGAACGCGCCCTGGCGCATGCCCCAGATGCGATCGGTTTCCTGGCCCTTGCTCGTGCACATGATGATCGGGATCCGGCGGGTGTCCTCGGCGCGCGAGATCGTCCGCGTCGCCTGGTAGCCGTTCATCCCCGGCATGACGACGTCCATCAAGATGAGGTCGGGCGTCTCGCTCTTGCTGCGCGCGATCGCGTCCTCGCCGTTCTCGGCCGTGACGACCTGATAGCCGCGCGCGGTGAGCAGTTCGGTCAGCGCGAGCCGTTCGGTCGGCGAGTCGTCGACCACCAGGATCTTCTTGATCGTCATTGCGTTCGTGCTCCCGTCGCCGCCGTCACGGCGCCCCGCGCGCGGTGTGGGCGGCGACCGCCTTGAGCAGACTGTCCTTCGTGAAGGGTTTGGTCAGGTATTCGTCCGAGCCGACCATGCGGCCGCGCGCACGGTCGAACAGGCCGTCCTTCGACGACAGCATGATCACCGGCGTCGCCGACAGCTGCGGGTTCTTCTTGATCAGCGCGCACGTCTGGTAGCCGTCGAGGCGCGGCATCATGATGTCGACGAAGATGACGTCGGGGTGATGGTCGGCGATCTTCGCGAGCGCGTCGAAGCCGTCCTCGGCGAGCAGCACCTGGCATCCCGACTGGCCGAGGAAGATCTCGGCGCTGCGCCGGATGGTGTTGCTGTCGTCGATCACCATTACCTTGAGTCCGGTCAGGTCCATGGCGTCAATCCTCGGCGGTGGGGGCCGGGCCGTTCCCGCCGGCGCGCGACCGGGCAGGGCGTGCGGCGGCGAGTGGAGCGACGCGCCGCGACCGGACGGTTGGCCGGATGGTCATATTTCGACCAGCTCGAAGTCTTCCTTGCGGGCTTCGCACTCGGGGCAGATCCAGTTCGGCGGAATGTCTTCCCAGCGGGTGCCGGGGGGGATGCCCTCGGCCGGTATTCCGGCGGCTTCGTCGTAGATGAAGCCGCAGATCAGGCACATGTACGTCTTGTATTGCGGTTCGGCCATCTGGCGGCGTGCTCTGGGCGAATTGGCTGTAAAATCCGGCGCATCTTACCGCATTTTTCCTGCCGTGCCAGATCACCGGCGTCGCCCTTCCGGCAGACCTCCATCATGTCCCTCGCTTCCCCCGACGTTCCTCCCTCGGTCCTTTGTTTCGCCAGCGGCGACGCCACGGGCGGCGGCGGTCTTCAATCGGATGTCCTGACGCTCGCGAGCATGGGGTGCCATCCGCTGACGGTCGTCGCGGCAGTCGCGGTGCGCGACACGCGCGGCGTCGACGAACTCCTCGCGCTCGATGCCGATGCGGTCGCGGCGCAGGCGCGCGCGGTGCTCGAGGACATCCCGGTGCGCGCGTTCAAGCTCGGCATGGTCGGCAGCGTCGAGAACGTCGCGGCGATCGCCGAGATCCTCTCCGACTACGCGGACCTGCCCCTGGTGCTCGAACCCGCGCTGTCCTACATGGACGGCGACGAGGCGGTCGCGGAGGAAGTGCTCGCGGCGCTCGCCGAGCTGATCGTGCCGCAGACCACCGTGCTGGTCGCAAGCCGGCACGAGGCCACGCGTCTCGCAGCGGCGAGCCTCGAGACGGACGACGACGAGGACCTCTCGCTCGACGACGCGGTCGCGCACCTGCTCGAACTCGGCGCCGGCTACGTGCTGCTGACCGGGGCCGGCGAACCCGGCGCGCAGGTCGTCAATATCCTGATGAGCGCCGAAGGCGTCGTGCGCACCGATGCGTGGCAACGGCTGCCCGGGCGCTATCTCGGCGCCGGTGCGACGCTCGCCGCGGCGCTCGTCGCGGCGCTTGCGCGCGGCATGGAAGTGCCCGAGGCGGTGCGCGAGGCGCAGGAATTCACGTGGCAGGCGTTGTCCGGCGCGTACCAGCCCGGCATGGGCTTCGCGTTGCCGGACCGGTTTTTCTGGGCGCGGCCGGAGGAGGCGTCCGATGCGTGAGCGGCGCCTGCGCGGCCTGTACCTCGTGACGCCGGACACCGCGGACACCGCGAGCCTGCTCGTCGGCGTCGAAGCCGCGCTCGCCGGCCGGCCGGCGCTGCTGCAGTACCGCAGCAAGCAGCCCGACGCGCTGCTGCGGCGGGAGCAGGCGGGCGAGATCCGAACGCTGTGCCGGCGGGCCGGTGTGCCGTTCATCGTCAACGACAGCCTCGAACTCGCGCTCGCGGTCGACGCCGACGGCGTCCATCTCGGCCTCGAGGACGGCGACCTCGCGGGCGCGCGCCGGGCGCTCGGCGCTCGCGGGATCCTCGGTGTCACCTGCTACGACGAATGGCCGCGCGCGCAAGCCGCGGTCGCCGCCGGCGCCGACTATGTCGCGTTCGGCGCGGTGTTCGCGTCGGCGACGAAGCCGGCCGCGGTGCACGCGCCGCTCGACCTCTTCACCCGCGGCCGGCGCGAGCTCGGCGTCGCGCTGACCGCGATCGGCGGCATCACGCTCGACAATGCCGCGGACGTGGTCGCGGCCGGCGCCGACCTGCTCGCGGTGATCTCGGACGTCTTCGACGCGCCCGAGCCGGCCGCGCGTGCGGCGGGCTACGCTGCGCTCTTCGACGCGTCGGCCTGATTTTTCTCCTCCATTTCCTACCGGATCGCCATCGACATGACCAGCAGAAACGAAGCCCTTTTCCAGCGCGCCCAGAACACCATCCCGGGCGGCGTCAATTCGCCCGTCCGCGCGTTCCGCTCGGTCGGCGGCACTCCGCGCTTCATCGCGCGGGCGGAAGGCGCGCGCGTCTGGGACGCCGACGGCAAGGACTACATCGACTACGTCGGCTCGTGGGGGCCCGCGATCGCGGGCCACGCGCATCCGGCGATCGTCGAGGCGGTGCGCGAGGCGGCGCTCGCCGGCCTGTCGTTCGGCGCGCCGTCGGAAGCCGAAGTCGAGATCGCCGAACTGATCTGCGACCTGCTGCCGTCGGTCGAGATGGTGCGGCTGGTCAGCTCCGGCACCGAGGCGACGATGAGCGCGATCCGGCTCGCGCGCGGCTTCACCGGGCGCGACGCGATCGTCAAGTTCGAAGGCTGCTACCACGGCCACGCCGACAGCCTGCTCGTGAAGGCCGGCTCCGGCCTGTTGACGTTCGGTAACCCGTCGTCGGGCGGCGTGCCGGCGGATTTCGCGAAGCACACGATCGTGCTCGACTACAACGACCTGCAGCAGGTCGAGGACGTGTTCCGCGCGCGCGGCAACGAGATCGCCGCGGTGATCGTCGAGGCGGTCGCGGGCAACATGAACCTCGTGAAGCCGGTGCCGGGCTTCCTCGAAGGGCTGCGGCGCCTGTGCACGGAATACGGCGTCGTGCTGATCTTCGACGAAGTGATGACGGGGTTTCGCGTCGGGCCGCAGGGGGTGCAGGGGCTCGCCGGCATCACGCCGGACCTGACGACGCTCGGCAAGGTGATCGGCGGGGGCATGCCGGTCGGCGCGTTCGGCGGGCGGCGCGACATCATGCAGCAGATCGCGCCGCTCGGCCCGGTGTACCAGGCCGGCACGCTGTCGGGCAGCCCGGTCGCGGTCGCTGCCGGGCTCGCCTCGCTGAAGCTGCTGCGCGAACCGGGCTTCTACGAGAACCTCGCCGCGCGCGCGACGCAGCTCGTCGACGGGCTGTCGGCGGCGGCACGCGACGCGGGCGTGACATTCAGCGCCGATTCGGTCGGCGGGATGTTCGGCGTCTATTTCAGCGCGCAGCCGCCGCAGTCGTTCGCCGACGTCATGGCGTCGGACCGCGACGCGTTCAACCGCTTCTTCCACGCGATGCTCGACGCCGGCCACTACTTCGCGCCGTCGGCGTTCGAGGCCGGCTTCGTTTCCGCCGCGCACACCGAGGCCGACATCGCCGCGACGGTCACCGCCGCACGCGACGTGTTCGCGCGCGGGTAAGGTCCGGGCGGTCTTCGCGACCGCCGCCCCTACCATTCGTAACCGACGCCGAACAGCAGCATGACGTCGAGCGCCTCGCGCTCGGGCGGCGGGTCGTTGTCCAGGTTGAGGTTCACCTGCGTCGTCGTATAGAGCCCGGGCAGGATCGGCAGGCGCAGGCCGGTGCGCGAGATCAGCGCGAGATCGTCGGTGCTCTCGAGGTTCCAGTAGCCGTCCTGCTCGTGGAACACCTCGACGCGGCGACCGAACAGGCGGTGCCGGTACTTCACGCCGAGGCCGAGCGCGGGAAAGCTCTCGTCCGACGCGTCGATGTGGTTGATGACGACGTAATCGAGACCGGTGCGCAGCGACAGCGACGTGTCCGCATTGTCGACGAGCTGCCAGCCGTGGCCGGCGCCGACCGCGGAGCGCAGCCGCACGTCGGCGAAGCGGTCGTGCTCGAACGACGTGCGGCCGTAGAGAAAGCGGTTTCGCGCGATGAACCGGTCGCGGTCGCCGCTCGCCCGCCAGCGTCGCCGTTTGTGCCGTGCCGCAGGCGCACGCGAACGACCTCCTCGTCGCCCTGCGCCTGCAGCCGGACCGGCTCGGTCGTCGCGATCGACTCGACCTCGTCCCAGCGCACCGCGATCTCGCCGGCGTACGCCGTGCGCACGCGCACTGAATCCCCGCTCTTGCGGAGGACCGTGCCGGTGATGCGGTCGCCGTTGCGAGCGGATTTCGTCGGCCCACAGCGGCGTGGCGAGGACCGCGAGGCGACCAGCAGGGCCGGCCCAGCGCGCTGGAGTCGCATGGGGCGATCGTCTCCCGGATGCCTGCGGGCAGCGCCGGATGTCACCGGCGCTTGCGCGTGCCGAACAGCGGAGAGGATACGGGCTTGCCGGCCGGGGTCGGGACGGCCGAAAAAATGTGCAACGCCTCGCGGGCGTTGCGGGACGTCAGAGCAGGAACAGCGTCGCGAGGCCGAGGAAGATGAAGAAGCCGCCGGAGTCGGTTAGTGCGGTGATCATCACCGAGCCGCCCATCGCGGGGTCGGCGCCGAGGCGCAGGCGCAGCATCGGGATCACGACGCCGGCCGCGGCGGCGAGCAGCAGATTCAGCGTCATCGCCGCCGTCATCACGACGCCGAGCGACGCGCTGTCGTAGAGCCACCATGCGAGCACGCCGAGGAGGCCGCCCCAGACGAGGCCGTTGACCAGCGCGACGCCGACCTCCTTCTTCATCAGGCGCTTCATCGCGGTTTGCTCGACCTGGCCCATCGCGATCGCGCGCACGATCATCGTGACGGTCTGGTTGCCGGAGTTCCCGCCGATGCCGGCGACGATCGGCATCAGCGCGGCGAGCGCGACGAGCTTCTCGATCGAGCCCTCGAAGGCGCCGATGACGCGCGACGCAATGAACGCGGTGACGAGGTTCACCGCGAGCCACGCCCAACGGTTCTTCACCGAGTCCCATACCGACGCGAAGATGTCTTCCTCCTCGCGCAGACCGGCGTGGCTCAGGATCTCGGCTTCGGATTCCTCGCGGATGAAGTCGACGACGTCGGCGACGGTCAACCGGCCGATCACGCGTCGCTCACGATCGACGACCGGCGCCGACACGAGGTCGTAGCGCTCGAACGCCTGCGCCGCGTCGTCGGCTTCGTCGTCGGGTTCGAAGCTGATGATGTTCTCGCGGTGCATCGCGTCCGCGACGCTCATCTCCGGGTCGTTGATCAGCAGCGACTCGAGCGTCAGGATGCCCTTCAGATGGTCGTTGCGATCGATGATGAACAGCTTGTCGGTGTGGTCCGGCAGTTCGTCGAAGCGCCGCAGGTAGCGCAGCACGACTTCGAGCGTGACGTCCTCGCGCACCGTCACCATGTCGAAGTCCATCAGCGCGCCGACCGAGTCCTCCGGGAACGACATCGCCGCGCGCAGCTGCTCGCGGCCTTCGCTGTCGAGCGACTGGAAGACGTCCTGCATGACCTCCGGCGGCAGGTCCGGCGCGAGGTCCGCGAGCTCGTCGGCGTCGAGCGTTTCGGCGGCGGCGATCAGCTCGTCCGGCCGCATCGTCTCGATCAGCGTTTCGCGGACCGCATCCGAGACTTCGAGCAGGATGTCGCCGTCGCGCTCGGCCTTGACGAGATCCCAGATGAACAGGCGGTCCTCGGGCGGCAGCGCTTCGAGGATGTACGCGATGTCGGCCGGATGGAGCTTGTCGAGCCGGGCCTGCAGTTCAGCCAGATGCTGCTTGTGGACGAGGCCCTCGACGAGCTCGTGCCGCGGCATGTCCTGCCGATGAACGAGGTTCTCCACCAGCTTGTGACGCGACAGCAGCGCCTGCACTTCGCGCAGGTGCTGCTGGACGTCGTCCGGGTGGAGTTCCTCTTCCGCGCTCATCGGCGCCTCCGGGTGGCTTGGGCTGGGGGAGTGGGGCGTAAGGCGCGAATTCTACGGGCTTCGCCGCGCCGGTGCGACCCCGGCGCCGGAGAATTTGTTGCGCTGCGGCACCGGTCGCCGCGCGGCCGTTTCCGCGGCTTCCGCGGAGAGGCCGCAGGGGCCGGTTTCAGGGTACGACCGCGTCGGCCATGCGCGAGCGGATCCGTTCGGCATGGGCGGCGACTCGCCCGCCGAAGCGCTTCTCGTAGCGCCGCGGATTCGGCAGCATCACCGCCAGCCGTGCCGCTTCGGCCGGGCCGAGACGGCTCGCCGGGACGCGGAAATAGCGTTGCGCCGCGGCCTCGCAGCCGAAAATCCCCTCGCCCCACTCGACGACGTTCAGATACACCTCGAGGATGCGGCGCTTGCTCCAGACGGCCTCGATCATCACCGTGATCGCGGCTTCCTGCGCCTTGCGCAAATAGCTCTTGGACGGCGTCAGGAACAGGTTCTTCGCGAGCTGCTGGCTGATCGTCGAGCCCCCGGCGACCGCGCGGCCACGGCGCTGGTTCTTCTCGAGCGCGCGCTGGATCCCGCTCCAGTCGAAACCGTCGTGCTCGGTAAAGGTGTCGTCCTCGGCGGTGATCACCGCGCGCTTCAGGTGGATCGAGATCTTCTCGTACGGCACCCACTGGTGGCGCAGTTCCGCGTCGGGCCGCTTCTCCTGCAGTTCGTCGAGGCGCAGCCGCATGAAGCTCGTGCTCGACGGATTGAAGTGGCTCCACCACAGCACCAGCGTGAAGATCCACAGTTGGTACAGCGCGAACAGCGCGACGACCGCGAGCAGGGCCCAGCCGACGCGGCGCAGCACCCGTTTCATCAGCCGCCGATCTGGCGCCGCAACTCTGCGAGGACCGGCGCGGTGGTCGGGCGCACGCCGCGCCACAGCAGGAAGCTCTCGGCCGCCTGCTCGACGAGCATCCCAAGGCCGTCGACGACGCGGGCCGCGCCGTCCCGCCGCGCGGCGGCGAGGTAGGGCGTGTCGCCGCGGCGGTACATCATGTCGTACGCGAGCGACTGCGGCGCATAGATGCCCGCCGGCAGCGGCGGTGCGTCGTTCGCGAGGCTCGCGGCGGTCGCGTTGATGACGACGTCGAACCTCCGCCCGGCAAGGGCGGCGAAGCCGCAGGCGTCGAGGGCGACGGCCGGCGCGTGTGCGGGAAACCGCGCGGCGAGCGCGTCGGCCTTGTCGATGCTGCGGTTCGCGAGCGTGAGACTCGTCGGGTGCTCGTCGAGCAGCGGCAGCATCGCGCCGCGGGCCGCGCCGCCCGCGCCGAGCAGCAGCACGCGCCGGCCGTGGAGCGCGCAGCCGAGGTTCTGCGTGAGATCGCGGACGAGCCCGACGCCATCCGTATTGTCGCCGAGGACGCCGTCCGGGCCGAATGCGAGCGTATTGACCGCGCCGGCCGCGAGCGCGCGCGGCGTATGCGTGTCGGCGAACGCGAACGCATCGAGCTTGAACGGCACCGTCACGTTGAGCCCGCGACCGCCTTCCGAGCGGAACCGCTTCACGGCGTCGACAAAGCCGTCGGGCGGCGCGAGCAGCGCCTCGTAAGTCAGGCGCTGGCCGGTCTCGCGCGCGAACGCGGCGTGGATCGCCGGTGAGCGGCTGTGGGAAACCGGGTTTCCGATGACGGCGTAGCGGTCCATGTCAGTTCGCGCTCATCTTGTCGGTGTTCGTGAAAGTCCAGGTGCGGGCGATCTCGAGGATGTCGGTGTCGCGGCGGATGTCGCTCGGGAACGGCGCGAACGGCGCCGCGAGCTCGACGATGCGCTTCGCGGCGTCGTCGAGGACCGTTTCGCCCGACGAGCGTTGCACCGCGACGCGCTCGATCGAGCCGTCGGCGCGGATCGCGACGAGCAGCAGCAGGCTGCCGTACAGCTTTCCGCGTGCGGCTTCCGGGTAGTTCAGCGTGCCGACGCGTTCGATCTTCTGCCGCCAGTCCTCGACGTACTGCGCGAAGCGGTATTCCTTCGCGCGCGCGCCGATGAACTTCTTGCGCGGTCGCGTCGCGTACTCCTCGAGCTTGCGATTGATCTCGGTTTCCATGCGCGCGATCGCGACCGCGCTGTCGAGCAGATCGAGGCCGGACGTCGGGCGCTCGGGTTCGGCGGGGGCCGGGTCGGGCTGCGACGGCGCCGTCGCGATCTTCGTGTCGGCCTTCGGCGCGGTGAGAACGTTGCGCCGCACCGGTTCGGGAGGCGGGGTCTCGGCGCGCTTGCGGGCTTCGACGAGGGCGTCGCCGTCGCGGCGCGTGTCCTGCGGCGGCAGCGGTGACTTCGGTCGCACCTTGTGTTCGCTGTTGCCGCCGCCGTCGAGGTTCGACTGTGCGAGCACCTCGGCCTTCTCCGGCGCGCGGGCGTGGCGGGCGTTGACGAGGACGACTTCGAGCTTGCTGTCGTGGTCGCGCTCCGCGTCGTACTTCGGCAGCGCGAAATTCACGCTCAGGATGATCGCGTGCAGCAGCAGCGACGCGGCGAAAGCGAGGTGCAAGCGCCGCTGCGCCCGCGGGGCGCCGCTCGTCATCGCGGCCAGCGCGCGAGCCATTCCGGTGGCAAGCGCGGCGCGGCCAGCGGTCAGGTCAATCGGCATCGCGCGGTCCGGCTAGCCTTCGAGCGCGGAGTCCGCCGCCTCGTGGGGGTCGGGCTCGGCGAGCGTTTCGACGTAGCGCGCATGAACATCGACGTCGAGCAGGTCGCTGCCGTCGATCTTCAGCCGCACGCGCGAACCGGGCAGCAGCACCGGCAGCGACGGGACCTTGAGCAGCAGCGGGATCGTCTCGAGCCGCACGAGGTTGTCGCGCAGCACCTTGCCGTCGACGAGGATGTCCGGCTGCTGGCGCAGCCAGCGCAGGCACCAGTAGCGCTCCATCTGGCGCTGGAAGTCCGCGTACGCGGCGTAAGTCAGTTCGAAGTCGCGCAGCGCCGCCATCAGATCGGCGGACTTCGGCGCGAACGCCGGCGGCTCGTTGCGCAGCACCGAGATGATCTGCCACTGGTTGACCATGTCGACGTAGCGGCGCAGCGGCGAGCTCGACCACGCGTAGCAATCGACGCCGAGCCCGTCGTGCGGCGCCGCGACCGTGGTCATCCGCACCTTGCCGCCGCTTTGCGCGCGGTACAACCCCGGGATGCCGGCCTCGTCGAGGAGCTTCCCCCACGTCGCGTTCGCAAGAATCATCATCTCCGCGACCAGCTTGTCGAGCGGCGAACCGCGCCGGCGTTGCGAGATCGTCACGTAGCCGGCGCCATCCGCGGTCCCGGTTTGCCAGTCGACGTAGAAGTTGAAATCGACCTGGTTGCGGTTGTCCTCGGCTTTGCCGCGGCCGGCCTCGAGGACCGTCGCGAGATCCCACAGCAGCGTCAGCTCGCGCTTCCATTCGAAGTCGGGGCCGTCGGTCTGTTCGTGCAGCACCTGCTCGTTGAACAGCGGCTCGATGTCGTGATGGCGCAGGTTCGCGACGATCGGCACGCGCTCGACGCGGCTCTCGTGGCCGACGATCGCGAGCGCGGCGCTGACGTCGAGATATAGCGACACCGCGGGACAGTCACGCCCGGCCCCGAGCGTGAAGCTCTCGACGACCGCGTCGGGGAGCATCGTGATCTTGTTGCCGGGCATGTAGACCGTCGACAAGCGCCGCCGCGCGATCGCGTCGAGCGACGAGCCGCGCGCGAAGCCGAGTGCCGGTGCCGCGATGTGGATGCCGATGCGCCAGCCGCCGCCTTCGCGCGGCGTCACCGAGAACGCGTCGTCGATCTCGGTCGTCGTCGCGTCGTCGATCGAGAACGCGGCGACCTCCGCGCGCGGCAGGTCCGCCGGATCGGCGGCCGGCTCGTGCGGCGGGAATGCGACGCCGTCCTCGAAGTATTCGAACAGGAAGCGGTGGTAGTGGAAGTCGTGGCTCGACGCGAGCGCGCCGCACTTCAACAGCAGCCGCGCGGCCGACAGGCCGGCGTCGACGCAGGCGGCTTCGAGCGCTTTCGTCTCGATGCGGTTGCGGTCGGGGCGGTACAGCAGTTGCGGCAGCATCCCGGCGAGTTCGTCCGGCAGCCGGCCGTCGACGAGCTCGGCGCGCATGCGCTCGATCGCCTCGGCCTGCAGTCGCTTCTTCTCGAGGCCGGCGAGCGCCGCCTGCAGGATGTCGGACGGCGCCTTGCGGAACCGGCCGCGCCCCTTGCGGTGGAACCAGATCGGCGCCGAATGGAGCCGCAGCAGCACTGCCGCGGCCTCGACCGCGCCCGGCGCATGCCCGTAATACTCGGCGGCGAAGTCCTCGAAGCCGAACTCGTCGTCGCCGCAGACTTCCCACAGGAAACCGGTGTCGAGTTCCTCGGCCCCCGCGCCCGCGCGCTCGAGCAGCTCCGCCGGCGACGGTTCGCGAAAGCGCAGCAGCACGTGGCTGCTCTTGAGCTTCACGCGCTTGCCGGTCGAAGTCTCGACTTGCAGCGAGGAGTCGTTATCAGCGAGAACCGTCCCGGCCTTGAAGGCCCCGTCCTCTTCGAACAGCACAAACATCGGCGACCGCCATCAATGAGCAAGCGCGACAGTTTAAAGGATTCGCCCGCCGGGGGTTCGCGTCCGAGTGTCCGCCTCAATGTCCTCGATTGGGCGCGCGCTGCAATCCACTTCGGTCATTGCTCCCGGGCGATCGCGCGGCTCGTCTTCAGCATGTCGGCAGTGTAGACCGCCAGCCCGAGCCAGATCAGCGCGAAGCCGACAAGCTGGCCCGCGTCGAACGGCTCGCCGAAGACGAACACCGCGAGCAGGAAGCCCAGGCTCGGCGCGAGGTATTGCAGGAAGCCGAGCGTCGACAGCGGCAGGTGCCGCGCGGCGACCGCGAACAGCATTAGCGGCACCGCGGTCAGCACGCCGGCGAGCGGGAGCAGCGCGTCGGTCAGCGGGTCGGTTCCGAAGTGCAGCTCGCCGCTGCGCGCGACCCAAAACAACCACGCGAGCGCGAGCGGGGCAGTCACCGCGGTTTCGACGAACAGGCCGTTGATCGGGTCGACCGGCGCGCGCTTGCGCAGCAGACCGTAGAAGCCGAACGTCAGCGCGAGGAACAGCGCGATCCACGGCAGCTGGCCGACCTGCCAGACGCGCGACGCGACGCCCATTGTCGCGAGCACCGCGGCCGCGCGCTGCAGGGGCCGCAGGCGCTCGCCGAGGAACAGCCGGCCGAGCAGGACGCTGACGAGCGGGTTGATGAAGTAGCCGAGGCTCGCCTCGATCAGCCTCTCCACCGAGATCGCCCAGACGAACACCAGCCAGTTGCTGCCGGTCAGCAGCGACGTCAGCGCGAGCAGCCCGATCAATCGCGGCTCCCGGCGCAGCCGCCACAGCCCGTCGAAGCCACGCCAGAATGCGAGCAGTGCGGTGAGGAAGACCAGCGACCACAGGACGCGGTGCGCGACGATCTCGAACGGCGGCACGCTACCGACGGCCTTGAAGTACAACGGCGCGAGGCCCCAGATCGTGAACGCGACGAGCGCGGCGAGCGCTCCGCGGCGGCGGGATTGCAGGTCGGTCGGAGCGAGGTTCATGCGCGCGCCGAAGCGACGAGCGCGAGGGCGTCGACCGCGTATCCCGCGCCGTCCGGCGGGCGATGGGGCGCGAGCTCGTCGGTGACGGCGTCGCGCAGCTGCTGCTGCGTCGCGTCCGGCAGCCGCGCGAGCGCTTCGGCTGCGCCGCCGGCGAGATCGAGGAAGGCCTGCCAGTATTCGGCGGCGTCGGCGAACGTGCAGGTGAAGCGGCACGGCGTGATCCTCACGTCGCCGAAGCCGGCCGCGCCGAGCGCCGCTTCGAGCACCGCCGGCTCGCCGAAGCGGAACACCGACGGGCGGGCGACTTTCGGCGCCGGCAGCAGGCGCGCGATGCAGTCCTGGGCGCGCGCGATCAGCGGGACTTCGTCGCGGACGCCCCACACCGACAGCACAACGCGGCCGCCGGGGCGCAACGCGCGGCGCATCTCGGCGAGCGCGTTGTCGGGGTGCGGGAACATGAACAGTGCGAGCCCGGCGAGCACGCGGTCGAAGCTCGTGTCGGGGACGCACAGGTGTTCGGCGTCGGCCGCAGCGAACGAGACGGCGGCAGGCCCGCCCGCGTGCGCGGCGCCCGCATCGTCGTGAGTCGCGCCGGTCGCCTCGTCCGCGGCGCGGCGCGCGCCTTCGGCGAGCATTTCCTCGGCGATGTCGCTCGCGAGCACCCAGCCGCCGGGCTGCACCCGCTGCGCCGCCGCGCGCGCGAGCAGCCCCGGCCCGCTCGCGAGGTCCAGCACCGTCTGCCCGGGCGCGAGTTCGGCCGCGTCGAGCAGGGCGTCCGCGAGGGCGGCGCGCAGGTGCGCAGTGTCCGCGTAGCGCGCGGCGATGCGGTTGAAACCGGCGCGTTCGAGCGTCTTGAAACGCCGTGCATCGAATCCGGACGCGCTCATGACGCGAGCCTCGCGAACGCGATCATGTCGTCGAGATAGTCGTTCCAGCGCGAGAAACCGTGGTCGCCGCCTTCGAGCACCGTCTGGCGCGCGCCGGCGTACTTCGCGACCGCATCGCGGTAGTCGAGCACTTCATCCCCGGTCTCGACGAGCAGCCAGTAGCGCTCGGGCTGCGTGACGACCGGCACGTCGAGCGCGCGCAGTTCGGCGATGTGGCCGGCCGTGAACGCGAAGCGCTCGCCGGTGTAGAGGTTCGTCTGCTCGCCGATCCACGCTTCGAGCGACAGCGGCGCGACGACGGCCGGGTTCACGAGCGCCGCGGCGAGCCCGTGCCGCTCGGCGAGCCAGGTCGCGTAGAAACCGCCGAGCGAGCTGCCGACCAGCACCGGCGGAAGGTCCGGCTGCTCGCGCACGCAGCGCGCGATGCGGGCCTCGACGACCGCGATCGCGTCGCGCGGCGACACCGCCAGCTGTTCGCACCAGAATTCGCCCGCCAGTCCTTTCGCTGCCAGGTGGCGGCGCAGGGCTTGCGCCTTGATCGACGCGGGCGCGGAACGGAAGCCGTGAAGGTAGATGATCATCGGGAATGCCGTCGTCGGAAACGGAAGGAGTCTAACGTGCGGGGTCGCGTCGCGAGACGCTCAGAACTCGCTCCATTCGACGAGCCCGAGCTGCCAGGTCGCGAGAACGATCAGTCCGAACACGATCCGGTACCACGCGAACGCGACGAAAGTGTGGTTCGAGATGAAGCGGATGAATGCCTTGACCGCAAACATCGCCGCGAAAAACGACGCGACGAAGCCGACCGCGAACACCGGCACGTCGGCGACGTCGAGCAGCGCGCGGTTCTTGTACAGGTCGTACGCGGTCGCCGCGCACATCGTCGGGATCGCGAGGAAGAACGAGAACTCCGCGGCAGCCTTGCGCGACAGGCCGAAGTAGAGGCCGCCGAGGATCGTCGCGCCCGAACGCGAGGTCCCGGGAATCATCGCCAGCGCCTGCGCGAAGCCGACCTTCAGCGCGTCGGGCCATTTCATCCGCTCGATCGTGCCGATGTGCGGGTGGTACGCGCGGCGTTCGAGATAGAGGATCAGGACGCCGCCGACGACCAGCGCCGTTGCGACGGTCAGCGGATTGAACAGCAGCCCCTTGATCGTAGAGTGGAACATCAGGCCGAGCACGGCGGCGGGCAGAAAGCCGACGAAGAGCAGCCCGACGAAGCGCCGCGACGCCGGATCGTCCGACAGCCCGCCCGCGACGCGCGTCAGCCGTTCCCGGTAGTCCCAGCACACCGCGAGGATCGCCGCGAGCTGGATCACGATCTTGAAGACCTTGCTCGTCTCGTCGCTGTAACCTAGCAGGTCGCCGAGGATGATCAGATGCCCGGTCGAGGAGATCGGTAGGAATTCGGTGAGCCCCTCGACGATGCCGAGAATGAGCGCAACAACGAGAAGGGGTAAATCCATGCCGGGTCCTCGGGCGGTTAAACCCGGCGATTATACGGATGGCGATGTTGCATCGCCGCGAAAGCGTCTGTAATTCAGCGGCAGGACGATATCGGGTCGGCCGCAGTCAGCCGTTCGAGCCGGTCGAGAAAGGCCATCGCGATTTCGCGCCGGTCGCCGCACATTTCTTCGGATGGGGCGAGGCTCGCGCACACCGCGGGACGCCGGGGGTCGCCGAACAATCGGCAGCGGCCCTCGTCGTCGAGCTGGATGCAGCGCACGCCGGCGGGTTTGCCGTGCTCCATTCCGGGGATCGCGGACGAGATCGACGGTGCGATGCAGCAGGCCGCGCAGCCGGGGCGGCACCGCATCATGCGGCTCGCGTCGCTCGCTGCACGGTCTCCCACCATTGCATGATCGCCGCGCTCTCCGGCGGCAGCAGCGTCGACGCGTCCCCGGTGAAGCGCTGCCATTCGTCGAGGAAGCGCTCGCCGACTGCGGTCACGACCGGGATGCCGGAGGCGACCGCGAGACCCATCTCGTCGCGCAGGCCGGAGCCGGCGGCCTCCTGCGCGCCGAACTTGTTGATGAAGACGACTTCCGCGCCGCCGGCGAGCGCGTTGCGCACCGCGACGGCCGCCTGCGCGAGCGCGTCGGGGTCGAGCCGGCAGACCTCGGACGCGCTGCCGAGGTCCTGCGACAGCGGAATGCGTTCGCCGCTCGCGAGGTCTTCGAGTTCCATGCCGCAGGGGTCGGCGGTCGTCGTCGGGATGTCGTGCTGCAGCACCCCGCCGAGGCGCACGCCGCGGCCGGCCAGCGCGCGGGCCGCTTCGATCAGGATCGGCTCGATGTGATCGGTGGGCTTGTAGACGATCGCGGCAATCGGAAAGGTATCGGTGGACATCGGGCGGGCGGTACGAAGAGGGATGACGCGATTGTCTCATCCGCGCCGGCATCGAAGAAGCCGTTTGCGGTTTTCCCTCGGTTGCGGCAAAGGCGGGGGCGCGTCAGCGCCCGAGCGTCGGTAGCGGGGCGAGCAGGGCGGCGATGTCCGCTTCGCCGAACTTCGCCAGTGCGTTCGCGTCCTCCGACAGTACGCCCGCGGCGAGCGCGGCCTTGCGTTCCTGCAATGCGAGGATGCGCTCTTCGATGCTGCCGCCGCAGATCAGCTTGAACACGAACACCGGTTTGTCCTGGCCGATGCGGTGCGCGCGGTCGGTCGCCTGGTTCTCGGCGGCCGGGTTCCACCACGGGTCGTAGTGGATCACGGTGTCGGCCGCGGTCAGGTTGAGCCCGACGCCGCCGGCCTTCAGGCTGATCAGGAACACCGGGGCGCGCCCTTTCTGGAAGTCCTCGACCGGGATGCGGCGGTCGCGGGTGTCGCCGGTCAGGCTCACCCAGCCGATCTTCGCGCGGTCGAGTTCGGCGGCGATCAGCGCGAGCATCTGCGTGAATTGCGAGAAGACGAGGACGCGCCGCCCCTCGGCGACGAGTTCGGGCAGCATTTCCATCAGCAGGTCGAGCTTCGCGCGTTCCCTGACCTTCGCCGCTGCCGGCGTCTTCAGCAGGCGCGGGTCGCAGCACACCTGCCGCAGCTTCAGCAGCGCGTCGAGGATCACGATCTGGCTGCGCGCGAAGCCCTTCGCCGCGACTTCGTGGCGGATCTTCTCGTCCATCGCGGCGCGGACCGTTTCATACAGGTCGCGCTGCCCGCCTTCGAGGCCGACGCTGCGGACGATCACCGTTTTCGGCGGCAGCTCCTTCGCGACGTCCTCCTTGCGCCGCCGCAGCATGAACGGCCGGATGCGTGCCGCGAGGAGGTCGCGCCGCTGCAGGTCGCCGCGCTTTTCGATCGGCGTGCGCCAGTGGCGCGTGAATTCCTGCTGGGAGCCGAGAAACCCGGGCAGCAGGAAGTCGAACTGCGCCCACAGCTCGCCGAGATGGTTTTCCAGCGGCGTGCCGGTGAGCCCGAGGCGGTGGCGCGCGCGCAGCCGCCGGATCACCTGCGCGCCCTTGCTCGCGGCGTTCTTCACGGTCTGCGCTTCGTCGAGGATCAGCAGGCTCCATTCGCGCGCCTCGAGCGCCCCCGCGTCGCGCCACAGCAGCGGGTAGGTCGTCAGCGCGACGTCCGTGCCGTCCAGCGCGTCGAAGCGGCGGTGGCGATCGGGGCCGTGCAGGCTCAGCGTTCTCAGCCCCGGCGCGAAGCGCGCGGCTTCGGCCTGCCAGTTGAAGACGAGCGACGTCGGCAGGATCACCAGCGCCGGGCGGTCGAGGCGGCCGGCATGCTTTTCGGTGAGCAGGTGCGCGAGCGTCTGCGCGGTCTTGCCGAGACCCATGTCGTCGGCGAGGATGCCGGCGAGGTCGTGGCGCACGAGATGCTGCAGCCAGGCCAGCCCTTCGAGCTGGTAGGGGCGCAGCTCGGCGCGAAAGCCGCGCGGCGCGGCGACGGCGGTGATGCCGCTCGCATCGCGCAGGCGCTTCGCGAAGGCGGCGAGCTGGTCGCGCCCGCGCCCCGGCAAGTCGAGGTCGGCAAGTCGCGCCGCGTCGAGCCGCGACAGGCGCAGCCGCGCGTCGGGCCGGTCGAAGAGGTCGACCAGCGCGCCGACCAGCGGCTTCAGGCGCGCGGCGGCGATGCGCAGGCGCCCGAGTTCGGCGTGATGCAGGATGACCGCCTCGGTGTCGTCGATGCGGTCGAGTCCGCCGCCGAGCCAGCGCGGGTCGTGAGCGAACAGCTCCGCGAGCAGCGGCGCGAGCGCGAGCGGCCGGCCGTCGACCTCGATGCCCGGGGAGACGTCGAGCCAGCCGTTTTCGCTGTCGTCGAGGCTGTCGACGTCGAGCACGACGGCGTCGATGTCGGTCGCGCGATGGCGGAAGTCCGCCGGCAGCGCGACTTCCCACCCTTCGGCGCGCAAGGTCGGGATCTCGTTCGCGGTGAAGGGGCCCCACGCGGCGTCGCTCGCGAGTCCGAACAGATCGTCGGGCACCTTCGCGGCGGCCGTGAAGATCGTGCTGCGCGGGATCCTGCCGAGGCCGGCGCGCACGAGGCGTCGCGCGGCCGCCGACTCGGCCGCCCTGTCGCGCTCGATACGGGCGCTGCGACCGTCGTCGAGCGTGTGGAACATCGCGGTGCTCGACGCTTCGACGGCGACCGGGCCGTAGCGGAACGCGAGGGTCGCGTAGTCGAACGCCTCGATGCCGTAACGCGGATAGTCGCGGAACTTGATGCCGAACACGGGCAGCGTGCCGATGCGCAGCACCGGCACCGGCGGGCCGTCGAGACGCAGCGGCGGCTCGCCGACCTGCATCGGGAGCGGCAAGGTGGGCGCGGACTCCGCGAGCGTCACGCTGACCAGTTCGGCCTCGACCGGCGTCAGCGGCGGCAGCCGCAGCAAGGGCACAATCTGCTCCGCGGGCCCGTCGAGTTCGATCGGGCCGGTCTCGCGCGTCGTGCGATCGACATACCACGGCGGCGTCAGCGGCAGCGCGACGTCGGCGGGCGGCGTCAGGCGCAACGCAGGTGCGCGCAGGCCCTCCGCAGTGCTGACCCACGCCGGACTGCCGGGCCGCGGGTCGCCGGGCTGCAGCGGCGCGCTAGCGAGTTGCTCGAAGTGCGCTCGGCCGCAGGCGGCAAGCTTCGCCATCACCGCCCCGGCATTGCGCCCGTCGAGCGGCAGCCAGTCGTCGTGCAAGCCTCCGCGCGGCCGCTGCGCGCGCAACAGGCGCAGGATCTCGAGGTCGGCGTCGTCGACGAAAGCCGGCGGGACGTCGAGCGCGCGGTCGATGTTGCTCCAGCTCTCGGTCCCGCGCACGCCGCCGTCACGCCCGAGCCTCGCCTTGAAGCACGACACCCCGTATTGGTGCGAGAAGGCGTGGAAGCGGATCAGGTACAGCAGCGTGTGCGTCGTGCTTTTCGTTGCCGCTCGCGGCGCAACTGGCGGCGACGCGGCGATACCGCGGAACGTTTCGATCCACGCGAGCACCTCCTGGCGCGGACGGTTCGGATCCTCGCGCCGCGCGAGCCACGCGAGCAGGGTCGCCGCGGCGTGCTTGCAACCGATTCCGACCGGGCAGGAGCAATGCGCGACCCGCCGCCCCGCCTGCCGGCCCGCTTCCGCAAGCTGCACCATCACCTGATAGGGCCGCGGCTCCGTGCCGCTCACCCGCGCCCGCAACACGTCGCCCTCGCGCACGAGGTCCGACACCGCCGTCACATAGCCGCGCCCCTTCGCGACTTCGTGCGCGCCCAGCCAGTGGGTGATGTCGGCTTCGGAGTAGCTGTCGAGGGTGATCATACCGTCGTGGAAATTAAGGCTATAATCTGACTAGTCTAGTCAGAATTGGGGGTGCTCTATGCGAAGCTGGCAAGTGCAGGAAGCCAAGGCAAGGATGTCGGAAGTGGTCAAGCGGGCTCAGTTCGAGCCTCAGGATATTACGTCGCACGGCAAGTCGGTTGCGGTCGTGGTGTCGCGGGCGGCTTTCGATCGCCTGACGCGAAATCAGGGTTCGCTGGTGGACTTTATGCGCGCGTCGCCACTCTTCGGCGTCGAAGGTGCCGAGTTCGAACGTGACCGGAGCCCGACCCGGGAGGTCAACTTTTGAGTTATCTGGTCGACACGAACGTTTTGTCCGAACTGTGCAGGAAGGCGCCGGATCCGGGCGTCGTGGAGTGGTTTTCCCGGCGCCTGTCGATCACCCTGTATTTGAGCGTGCTGACACTGGGCGAGATTCGCAAGGGAATCGAGGCCAGCCGGGATCAAGCACGGAAACAGACGCTGATTGACTGGCTTGAAACCGATTTGCCGGTTTTTTTCACCGGCCGGATACTGCCCATAGACGGCGCCGTCGCCGATCGTTGGGGGCGGCTCGTCGCCGTGGCCGGACGCCCCCTTCCGGCCATCGACAGTCTGCTTGCCGCCACTGCGCTCGAGCATGATCTGGTGCTGGTTACGCGGAATACAAAGGACTTCTCCGGTTTGCCGATTGAAGTGTTCAACCCTTGGTCGGCCTGAAACACGTCGGTGCGGAATAGCGCGCGGAAAAAGACATAGGCCGCAATTGCGCCTATGTCTTGAAACAGTGCTGACCGGCTTATACCTGCCGATACACCTCGGCCCCGCTCTTCACGAACTCCACAGCCTTCACTTCCATTCCCTTCGCGAGAGCTTCCTCGTCCTTGAGGCCTTCCTTCGCCGCAAAGTCGCGCACGTCCTGCGTGATCTTCATCGAGCAGAAGTGCGGGCCGCACATCGAGCAGAAGTGCGCGACCTTCGCGGATTCCTTCGGCAGCGTCTCGTCGTGGAATTCGCGCGCCTTGTCCGGGTCGAGGCCGAGGTTGAACTGGTCTTCCCAGCGGAACTCGAAGCGCGCCTTGCTCAATGCATTGTCGCGAATCTGCGCGCCCGGGTGGCCTTTCGCGAGGTCGGCGGCGTGCGCGGCGAGCTTGTAGGTGATGATCCCTTCCTTGACGTCCTGCTTGTTCGGCAGGCCCAGGTGCTCCTTCGGCGTGACGTAGCAGAGCATCGCGGTGCCGTACCAGCCGATCTGCGCGGCGCCGATGCCGCTCGTGATGTGGTCGTAGCCCGGCGCGATGTCGGTGGTGAGCGGTCCGAGCGTGTAGAAGGGCGCTTCCTTGCAGTGCTCGAGCTGCAGCTCCATGTTCTCGCGGATCAAGTGCATCGGCACGTGGCCCGGACCTTCGATGATGGTCTGCACGTCGTGCTTCCACGCGATGTCGGTGAGCTCGCCGAGGGTCTTCAGCTCGCCGAGCTGCGCGTCGTCGTTCGCGTCGTAGATCGAGCCGGGACGCAGGCCGTCGCCGAGCGAGAACGCGACGTCGTAGGCCTTCATGATTTCACAGATGTCCTCGAAGTGCGTGTAGAGGAAACTCTCCTTGTGATGCGCGAGGCACCACTTCGCCATGATCGAGCCGCCGCGCGAGACGATGCCGGTCATGCGGTTGGCGGTCATCGGCACATAGCGGAGCAGCACGCCCGCGTGGATCGTGAAGTAGTCGACGCCCTGCTCGGCCTGTTCGATCAGCGTGTCGCGGAAGATCTCCCACGTGAGCTCTTCGGCTTTCCCATTGACCTTCTCGAGCGCCTGGTAGATCGGCACGGTGCCGATCGGCACCGGCGAGTTGCGCACGATCCACTCGCGCGTCTCGTGGATGTTCTTGCCGGTCGAGAGATCCATCACCGTGTCGCCGCCCCAGCGGGTCGCCCACGTCATCTTGTCGACTTCCTCGGAGATCGACGAGCCCAGCGCCGAGTTGCCGATGTTCGCGTTGATCTTCACGAGGAAGTTGCGGCCGATGATCATCGGCTCCGACTCGGGGTGGTTGATGTTGTTCGGGATGATCGCCCGGCCGCGCGCGACTTCGGAGCGCACGAATTCCGGCGTGATCTCGGCGGGAATCGATGCGCCGAAGGACTGGCCCGGATGCTGGCGCGTCAGGAGCTTCGCCATCTTCTCGCCGGTCGGGCCGGTCGCGCGCAGCGACTCGACGTAGGCCGCGCGGTTCAGGTTCTCGCGGATCGCGACGTATTCCATCTCGGGCGTGATGACGCCGCGGCGCGCGTAGTGCATCTGGCTGACGTTGGCGCCGGCCTTCGCGCGGCGCGGATGGCGGTGCAGGTCGGGAAAGCGCAGCTCGTCGAGGCTCTTGTCGGCGGCGCGCTGGCGGCCGAATTCGGACGAGAGGTCCGCGAGCACTTCGGTGTCGCCGCGCTCCTCGATCCAGGCCCGGCGCAGCGCGGGCAGGCCCGAGCGGATGTCGATCTTTGCCTGCGGGTCGGTGTAGGGGCCGGAGCAGTCGTAGACGAAGATCGGCGGATTCTTCTCGCCTCCGAAGGCGGTGGGGGTATCGGCCTGCGAGATCTCGCGCAGCGGCACGCGGATGTCCGGGCGCGAGCCTTCGACGTGGATCTTGCGGGAATTCGGCAGCGGCGCGATCGCCGCTTCGTCGACGTGCGCGTTCGCGGCGAGGAAGGTGTCGTTGGCGTTCATGGTGTCTCCGTATTGTCGGGGATGAGGGGCCGCGGCGTCGGCGGCGCTCGTTATGCGGACTGGCGCGGCCAGACGGCGTGAAAGTGATGGACCGGGCCATGGCCCTGGCCGACGGCGAGGAGGTCGGCCGATGCGATCGCGCGCAGCAGATAGCTTCGTGCGTCGCGCACCGCGGCTTCGACCGGGCGCAGCCCGCCGGCGTGCTGCGGCAGCAACGCCGCGATCGCCGACGACAGTGTGCAGCCGGTGCCGTGCGTGTTCTTCGTGTCGAGCCGCGGCGACGGCAGCTCGATCATGCGGTCGCCGTCGAACAGCAGGTCGACGACCTCGCTGCCGGGGAGGTGGCCGCCTTTCAGCAGCACCCAGCGCTCGGACGACAGCGGCAGCATCTCGCGCAGCCGCTCGGCGGCGCGATACATCTCCTTGACCGTCTCCGGCGGGCGCTGTTCAAGCAGCACGCCGGCTTCGGGCAGGTTCGGCGTGATCATGAAGCAGCGCGGCAGAAGCGCTTCGATCAGCATCGCGACCGCACTCTTCGCGAGCAGGTGGTCACCGCTCTTGGCAACCATCACCGGATCGCAGACGACGAACGGGGCGTCGAAATGCGCGAGCCGGTCGGCGACGGTCGCGACGATATCGGCGGTGCCGAGCATGCCGAGCTTCACGGCATGGATCTTCACGTCCTGGAACAGCGTGTCGATCTGCAGACGCAGGAAGTCAACCGGCGGCGTGTGCACGCCGGTGACGGCCTGCGTGTTCTGCGCCGTCAGCGCGGCGATGACGCCGCAGCCATAGGCGCCGAGCGCGGAGAAGGTCTTGATGTCGGCGAGCACGCCGGCACCGCCGGACGGGTCGACGCCGGCGATCGACACGACGTTCGGGATCGCGCGCTTCATGCGCGGCGGCCCGCGAGGCGGGAAGAGGGGCGGTGCGGTAGACGGGTGTGCATGGAGCGTTTCCCTACGCCGGTGCGAGCCGGATCAGGTTCAAAGGGTTTTTCTCAGCCTGGACGAGCGGGTCCGGGCACCCCCAACGAGGCGCCCACGTTACCGAACGATGACGGCGACGGCAAGCGTTTTTGCCGTCGTGATCGCTGCCGTTCATTTCCTCATGCACTCGGGCCGGCGTCGCCCAGCCCGAGCAGCGCGGCGACGCCGAGCACCGCGAAAAGGCTGGCCGCGACGCCGTGGATCAGGCGCACCGGCAGGCGGTTCGCGACCCGGTCGCCCGCGACCACCGCCGGCACGTTCGCGATCATCATGCCGAGCGTCGTGCCGGCGACGACGGCGACATAGGCGCCGTACTGCGCGGCGAGCGCGACGGTCGCGATCTGCGTCTTGTCCCCCATCTCGGCGAGGAAGAACGCGACGATCGTCGTGCCGAGCACGCCGAACTTCGGCGCGGTGAGCTCGTCGTCGATCTTGTCCGGGATCAGGATCCAGACCGCCATCGCGAGGAAGGACAGGCCGAGCCCCCGGCGCAGCACGTCCTCACCGACGAGCGTGGTGATCCACGTGCCGACGGCGCCGGCGAATGCGTGGTTCGCGACGGTCGCGATGAGGATGCCGGCGATGATCGGCCAGGGGCGGCGAAAGCGCGCCGCGAGCATGAACGCGAGCAATTGCGTCTTGTCGCCGATTTCGGCGAGCGCGACGATGCCGGTGGACATCAGAAAGGGTTCGAAAGGCAGGCTCATCAAGGTTCTCCGGGCCGGCGGATGACCGATGACCGCACGCCTCCCGGCCCGAAAAAGCGGAGTGCATGCGGTCAAAAGTCTCGCCAGGCCCGAAGGCTGGCCACGCCATGCCCGGACGGGCAAGTCTGTTGACGTGGCCCCCGCGAAAGGCTCGCGGGCGGCTACTCCCTAATGACGGCGCGCATTGTAACCTCGACGCGACGCGACCGGGAAGGGTGTCGGCAGCGCGCGGCCGGCCGGCAGGACTAAAGATCGGCAACGCGGGGCCGAAGATGAAGGCATGTTCTCCGCCCTGATGAAACTCGTGCGTGCTTCACTCCGGCAGCCGCTGTTCGCGCTGCTGTCGCTTGCCATGCCGGCCGCGGCCGCCGACCACTGGGAACTGATCGTCAAGGACCGCGAGCGCCAGGTCGAGATCGACCGCTCGACGGTGATTCAGTCCGACAACGGCGCGAAGGTCGCGTGGGCCCGGATCGTGCTGTCGCCGGAGCGGGCGGCGACGGAAGGTTATGCGGCGGTCAAGGCGCTGAACCGCTTCGATTGCTATAACCGCAGTTTTTTCACTGTCAAGCGGGTCTATCTCGATTCGCGGCACCTCGTGCTGCGCGAGGAGGGCGTGCTCGACCAGAGCCCCGTGCTGGCTGCGCGCAACAGCGTCGATGAGCGGCTGTGGCAGGAGGTGTGCCGTCCGCCGTCGGTCGGCGACCTGCAGAAGGTGGCGCAGCAGGCGGCGGCGGTCACGGAACAGCGCCAGCCGGAATCGCCGCCGGTTGCGGCCTCTCGTGCGGCGCCCGCCTCCGCGGCGCCGGCACCGACGGATGCGATCGCCGCGATCGCCGAGTCCATGCCCGATTCGACGCCGGCCGCAAGCACGACGCGAGCTTCGTCTTCGCGGGCCGCAAGCATGAGCCGGGCTTTGCCTTCTCCGGCCGCAAGCGCGTCCGGCGCTTCGCCTTCTCCGGCCGCAGCTTCGGCGCACAGCGAACGGCCGGGTGGATCCCCCCGGAGCGCCGCGATCGTCGCGGCAGCAGGCCCGGTCGCACAGTGGAGCTACGACGGCGACACCGGCCCGGAGCAGTGGGGCAGGCTGCGGCCGGAATGGAACCTGTGCGCCGACGGCAGGCAGCAGTCGCCGATCGACGTCGCCGGCGGCATCGCGGTCGATCTCGATCCGCCGCGCTTCGACTACCGGCCGACGCATTTCCGCATCACCGACACCGGGCGGACGCTGCAGGTCGACGTCGGCGAAGGCATGGGCGTCGAGATCCGCGGCCAGCGCTACGAACTCGAGCACCTGCAATTCCACCGGCCGTCGGTCGAGCGCGTCGGCGGGCAGGCGTCCGCGATGACGGTGCACTTTCATCACCGTGCCGCAAACGGGCGGATCGCGATCGTCGCGGTCCTGTTCGAACGCGGCGAGGCCGCGCATCCGCTCGTGCAGACGCTGTGGAACAGCCTGCCGCTGGAGCGCGGCGGACATTACATGCCCGCGTCGGCGACGATCGAACCGGCGACGTTGATTCCCGCGGATCCGTCGCACTACCTCTACCTCGGGTCGCTCGTGACGCCGCCGTGTACCGAGGGAGTCACGTGGGTCGTCATGAAATCGAAGCTGACGCTTTCCGACGACCAACTCGCGATCTTCGCGCGTCTCTACCCGCGCAACGGCCGCCCCCTCCAGCCGCGCAACGGGCGCATCGTGCTCGAGTCGCGTTAGCCGCGCGACAGGCTCACGGCGAACAGCTCGGACCGCCTCCGATCGAACGGTGGTGACCCTGCCCTGCTCGATTGGGGGCGCGGTGTTTGTCGCAACGGCTTCGACCGTTCGTTTTCCGGCTTCGTCGCAACAGGCTTCCTTTCCGGTCGCGGCGTTTGTCGGAACGGCCGTGACAGGTTCCGGACCGAACGGCGATTCGCTTGCCGCTTCGACGGGCGCCCCACGATGAGTCGCCTACCGTTTTCGCGGCGACGTCCCGGCCTTCCGGTAATACCCTAATCATGGTCTTTCGTCGTCGGGGCCGGGGGAATATCATCCGCCCGCGTCGCCCCGGCATACGCCCGGGGACGAAGCGTCGCATCGAAGGAGGATTCATGTCGGAGGGAGCGGGAGCGCGCAGCGGAATCGTCGCGGCGCGGGGAGAAGCCCCGGGCGTCGCAGGCGACGGGAAGGCGGAGCGGCGCGCGCGCCCCGATTTGCTGCGGATCGAGGTCGACTGGGACGGCGAGTGGGTGACCGACGTTGCGCTGGTCGACTCGCCGGTTCCGGACGCGCGGCAACTCGTCGGCCTGACCGTCGATGAGGCGCTGGAGCGCGTCGGCCGTCTCGGCGGGGCGAGCCCGCGGATGCACGAGATCGCGGCATTGTCGGCCCTGGCAGCCGCCGGGGCGACCGGCGTCGGCCGCCAGGAGGCCTGGGCCGAGGAGCGCGAGATCGCCGCCGAGACCGCACAGATCCACCTGTCGCGGCTGATGCTCGACTGGCCGGCGCTGTTCGGTCACGTGCCGCGACGCGAGCGGTTCGACGTCCTCTACCGCCGGCTGTTCCACGTCGGCAACGCGCGCACTGCGTTCGACCTCGGAGGCGAGCTCCTCGATCTCGTCGCGGTCGAACTGCTCGGCGGTTTTTTCCGTGCGACCCGCGAACCGACGGCGCTGCGCGAGTTCGTCGACCGCGCCCGCCGCGGCGGGACGATCGGCGCCGCGCTCGCCGACCTGATCGAGATGGGCTCGTCGACGTCCGAAGCCGAGTCGGCGCCGTTGATGCCGGTGCTGAGCGCCGAAGCCTGGCGCCATGAACTCGCGGGCATCCCGTCGGCGGAGTTCTGCGCGGCGCCGTCGCTGTATGGCAAGGCGTTCGAAACCGGCGTCCTCGCCCGCCACGCCGACTCGATGCTCGTACGCATCCTGCTCGGCAACGGCCACCGCATCGCGGCCCGGCTTTTCGCGCGCGTCATCGACCTCGCCGACTGCGCGAGCCGGCTCCGTCACCCGCTCGCGGACGACATGCCGAAGCTCGTCGATGCGACCGGTGCGGCCGACGGTGGCGGGCTGGCGTGGGTCGAGACGCCGCGCGGGTTGCTGCTGCACGTGCTGCGGCTCGACGGCGAGCGTGTCGCCGACTACGCGGTCCTCGGGCCGACCCAGTGGAACTTCCACCGCGAAGGCGCGTTCGCCTTCGAAGGAAAGCGCTGGCGCGCGCCGTCGCTCGATGCCGCGCTGCTGCGCTGCAACGCGCTCGTCCTCGCGCTCGACCCGGGCAGCGAATTCGAGATCGCGGTGAAGGAGCCGTCGCCGCGGTAGCGGCCCGCGCCGTCCGTGACTTCGACGCGGGGGACGGTTTTTGCGCGGCCTCGCGTGCCGGCCCGCCGGCCGACGGTGGCGGTCGTCCCGCTCCGCGAGGCTAGTCAGGGGGAGGGCGGCCGGCCGGGCCGGTGTCCGTCTCTTCGACGACCTCCGTGTGCACGAGCACCGCGGTGTTCCGCGGACGGACCGGCAGGCCGTGGGATTCGCGGTGGGCGCGCGTGAAGGCGGCACCGAAGAGCAGGATCAGCGACGAATAATTGACCCATAGCAGCAGCAGGACGAGCGAGCCTGCCGCGCCGTAGGCCGATGCGGGCGCCGTTTCGGCGAGGTAGAGCGCGATCAGCGAGCGCCCGAACGTGAACAACGCCGCGGTCACGAACGCGCCGAGCATCACGTCCTTCCAGCGCAGGATCACGTCGGGCAGCACGCGGAAGATCGTCGCGAACAGCAGCGTGATGACGGTCAGCGACGTGATGGTCTCAACACCCGTCAGCAGCGGGGCCGGGACCGGCAGCCACTCGCGCGCCCACGCGATGATCGCGTTCAGGATCACGCTGAGCAGCAGCGACACGAGCAGCACGAAGCCGATCGCGAGCACGACCGCGAGCGACAGCAGCCGCGCCTTCACCAGCAGGTAGATGCTGCTGCGCGTCGGCTTCGCCATGACGCCCCAGATCGTGTTCAGCGAGCGCTGCATCTGCGCGAACACCCCGGTCGCGCCGAAGAGCATCGCGCCGATGCCGACGAGCGTCGGCACCAGCCCGCTCGCCTCGATGCGGCTGCTCGCGACCGCGGTTTCGACGGCCTGCGCCGCCTCCGGGCCGATCGTCTGCTGCAGCTGGCGCGAGATCTCCCCGCGCGCCGCGTCCTCGCCGAGCACCGCGCCGACAATGCTGACGGCGATGATGACGACCGGCGCGACCGAGAACACGGTGAAGAACGCGAGCGCCGCGGCGTGGATGAACGCGTCGCTATCGAGCCAGTAATCGACGGTCTTGCGCAGGACGCCGAACCAGTAGCCAAAGAACTTCTTCATGAACCTGTCCTCGATTGCGGCTCCCGGTGCGAAGCACTTTTCGCTCCGCCGTGCCCTGCGTGCGCATTCTTCCACGCGGCTTTTCCGGGTGCCAGCGCGGCCGCCATGGGAATGACATTTGCTGCGGACGCACGCCGGCCGCCGGACGGACCGGAGCGGCGACAGGAAAACCCGGGAACCGAAGGAGCTGCGCTGATGAAGGCACTGTGCTGGCACGGCAAGAAGGACGTCCGCTGCGACGACGTCCCCGACCCTCGCATCGAGGATCCGCGCGATGCGATCGTCAAGGTCACGAGCTGCGCGATCTGCGGCTCGGACCTGCATCTGTACGACGGATTCATGATGGGGATGGAGGCCGGGGACATCCTCGGGCACGAATTCATGGGCGAGGTCGTCGAGGTCGGTTCGGCCGATCACCGCCTCGCGGTGGGCGACCGCGTCGTCGTGCCATTCACGATCTGCTGCGGCGAATGCGAGCAGTGCCGGCGCGGCAACTTCTCGGTCTGCGAGCGCACGAACCGCAACAAGGCGCTCGCCGAGAAGATGTTCGGCCACGCGACGGCGGGGCTCTTCGGCTACACGCACCTGACGGGCGGCTACGCCGGCGGCCAAGCCGAGTACGTGCGCGTGCCGTACGCCAACGTCGCGCCGGTGAAGATCACGAACGGGCTGACCGACGACCAGGTGCTGTTCCTCGGCGACATCCTGCCGACCGGCTGGCAGGCGGCGGTGCAGTGTGACATCCAGCCGACCGACACGGTCGCGATCTGGGGCGCGGGGCCGGTCGGGCAGTTCGCGATCCGCGCCGCGGTGCTGCTCGGCGCGAAGCAGGTCGTCGTGATCGACAACGTGCCGGAGCGTCTCGGCATGGCCGAGGCGGGCGGCGCGACGACGATCGACTTCGACCACGAAAGCGTCATCGAGCGGCTCAACGACCTGACCGGCGGCAAGGGGCCGGAGAAATGCATCGACGCGGTCGGCATGGAGGCGCACGCGACGCGCTCGCTCGACTCGCTGTACGACCGCGCGAAGCAGGCGATCATGCTCGAAACCGACCGGCCGCACGTGTTGCGCGAGATGATCTACGTCTGCCGCCCGGCCGGCACGCTGTCGGTGCCGGGCGTCTATGGCGGGCTGATCGACAAGCTGCCGTTCGGCGCGCTGATGAACAAGGGGCTGACCTTGCGCACCGGCCAGACGCACGTCAATCGCTGGACGGACGACCTGCTGCGCCGTATCGAGGAAGGGCAGCTCGACCCGTCCTTCGTCGTCACGCACACCGTCGCGCTCGAGGACGGACCCGAGATGTACAAGACGTTCCGCGACAAGAAGGACGGCTGCATCAAGGTCGTCCTGAAGCCATGAGGAGAGCGACGATGAATGCCTACAGGCCTGCAACGAACGCCGCGCGGCGCCGCCAACGCGCCGTGCGCGCGACCGCCCGCGGCATCGGCTGGCTCAGCATCGGCGTGGGCGTTGCCGAATTGCTGATGCCGCGCACGCTCGCGGGCGCAGCCGGACTGCGCGGGCGGGAAGGGATGGTCCGAGCCTGCGGCGTGCGCGAGATCGTCACCGGCATCGGGATCCTCGCAGCGCGTCGGCCCGGCCCGTGGCTGTGGGCGCGCGTCGCCGGCGACGCGCTCGATTTCGCGACCGTCGGAACGCGCGCGGGCCGGCGCGGAAACCGCAGCCTCGCGCTCGCGGCGATCGCCGGCGCGGCGATGCTCGACGCCGGCTGCGCGAGCGCGATCGACCGCATCGAGCGCCGCGGCAAGCCGCCGCTGCGCAACTACAGCGACCGGCGCGGCCTGCCGCTGCCGCCGAACGCGATGCGCGGCGCCGCGCTCAAGGACTTCGAGATGCCGCCCGACATGGCCACGCCGGCGCTGCTCGCGCCGTGGCCGCCGACCGCGGCGATCCTCTGATCGGCGACAAGTGAAAAGGCCGCTGCCCCAGTTGGGACAGCGGCCTTCGATCCGGCGCTCGGCGGCGCCGTCACACGTCACACGTGATGGTGCCCGCGATCGAACACCTTCTTGACGAGGTAGGCGCCGGCGGCGACGGCGCCGGTCGTCATCAGCAGCGTCGACGTGTGCATCGTGCGGACGCCGTTCATCGCGATCTCGCCCGCATGCGGCGTGGCCAGTTCGAGGCGGCGCTTCATCATCTCGCCGCCGAGATCCGCGAGGTGGCTGCCGAGCAGGCGCTCGGCTTTCGGCAGCAGGATCGTCTCTTCCTCCGCGACGTGACGCAGCACGTCGCGCATCAGCGTCATGAAGGTCTCGTCGTAATCCATGTCGGTCGGCTCCATCATGCGCAGTTGCGCGATCAGGCGGCGGTGCTCCTCGTGCTCGCTGACCGCCTTGTCGACCGTGCCACCTTCGGCCATCGCCTGGCGCATCGCCGGGTAGAAGATCTCCTCTTCGAGTTGCGCGTGGATTTCGAGCGACAGGCAGGCGCTGTTGACGAGCGCCTTCTTCGTCTGTGGCGCGGTGTCCGTCTCGTATTGATGGAAGATCGACAGCACGTGCGTGTGGTCGGTGCGGATCTGGTGCGTCGCGGTCGGCGCGAGCTTGCGCATGAGCGGGTTCATCGTCTCTCTCCGGTCGGTTCGGGGGGCCTGCGAGTCCGCAATCGCCGTTCCCGGTGGCGGCATTGCCGGACCGCCCTCAAGCCAGCGCATCGGGCGGGCACGAGCGCGCAAGGGGAGGCGCCTCGCGCCGGCGGCGGCTTCGCCCGCGATGCCGACGGCACATTCCGCTCCGGTAAGTCTTACAGCCGGCTTGTAGATATCGGAACCGGCCCCTTTTGTCGCCGGCCCGGTCACCGGACCGTGATCGTGATCTTCCTCGACGAAATCGGCGGGTTGTGCGGGATGTGCTTGTCGTCGCCCATCAGCAACTGCAGCGTATGCCGGCCGGGCGGCAGTTCGAGCATCGTCTCGGTCTCGCCGGCGCCGAAATGAAGGTGACTGCGGTCGGACGGGATCTCCTGGTCGGCCGGCGGCAGGTCGGTGTCGACCAGCAGGTGATGGTGGCCAGTGTTCGGGAATTTGACGTCCTTCGGCGCGACGCCCATGTTGCGCAGGCCGAACCAGACCCGGAATGGTTTGCCGGCCGGCAGGACCTGCCCGTCGTTCGGCCACCCGATGTACAGATGGGCGTCGTGCGGCGCCTCGGTCGGGCCGGCGACGGCGGCGCCGGCGAACAGCAGCACCGCTGCGGCGGCAACGAAGGGCATGTGGAGGCGCTTGTCCATCGATTCGCTCCCGGTTCGTTCGCTCGTGACGGCGAGACGCGGCAGGGGGCGCCCGTCAGGGCACCGTGATCGTGATCTTCTGCGAAAACACCGGCGGATCGTGCGGCGTATGGTTGTGGTCGCCGAGGAGCATCTGCAGCGTGTGCTTGCCGGGCGGAAGCTCGATGCGCGCTTCGGTCTCGCCGGCGCCGAAGTGCAGGTGGTTCCGGTCGGACGGGATCTGCCGGTCGGTGTTCAGCTCGGTGTCGATCAGCAGGTGATGATGGCCGACGTTGGGCAGTTCAACGCCTTTCGGGCAGACGCCCATGTTGCGCAGTCCCATGCGCACCCACAGCTTGCCGCCCCCAATCACGGCGCCGTCCGGCGGCCAGATGATGTACGCCTCGGCGTTCTCCGGAGAGGGAGTTCCGGCGGCCGAGGCGGACGCCAGGTTTGCTGCCGCCAGCGCGGCGAGCGCGATTTCCCTGAACATGCTGGGCAATCCTCCCAGAGAAATGTCCGGCGAATCCGGCCGCGCAGGACTGCTTCGCGTCCGGTTCAAACCGATTGCCTAACCAAGATTAGGACGGAAGTCGCGGGAAAGATACATATAATGAACCGAGAAACAGGCCTGATTCCGGGCCAGACTTCGACCGCCGCCCCGCCGCCGGGGCCCGGCCGCGAACCTGTCTCCCTCCGCGCGAACTCCGTGCCGGTGGCGTACTGAATCGATTTGCAGCGGCGGAGAATTCCCCGTTTTCCGCCGCCGGCGACATCCTCAACGACAAGACAAGCGAGGTCTGGACGTGTGGCGAGAACTGCTCATCGTTGGCGCATGCGCGACGTTCGTTTCCGGCGCAGTCGAAGCGGGGTTCGGGACGGCCGAACCGGACGAATCCCCGGCGGTCGCGCTCGACGCCCACGCCGCGTCACGGCGTGTTGCGCTGGTCATCGGCAACGCGCGCTACGCGGGCGATCCGCTCGTGACGCCGGTCGAGGATGCGGACGCGGTCAGCCGGACCTTGCGTTCGCTCGGCTTCGAGGTCGTCACGCATGTCGATCTCGACGCGCGGCAGATGAAACGGGCGATCGCCGACTTCCACGCGCAGCTGCGGGCGGGCGGGGTCGGCCTCTTCTATTTCGCCGGGCATGGATTCCGCGTCCATGACGAGACGCTCCTCGCGCCGGTCGACGCCGACCGCCGCGCCCCGGCGGGCCTCGTCGCGAAGGGGGTCGCGCTGCGGGATGTGCTCGACGGCATGGCGGCGCCCCGGCCGCGCCGGCTAAATCTCGTGATCCTCGACACTTGTCGGAACAGTCCGTTCGCCGGTGCGCTGTCCGACGCGGCCGAAGCGCTGCCCGACGACACGCTCGTCGCCTATGCGGCGGCGCCCGGCGGGCTCGCCGCGGACGGCGTGACGGCGGGGACATTCACCGATGCGTTGCTGCGCACCGTCGCCGTGCCCGGAGCGGGCATCGAGCACGCGCTGCGGCGGGCCGCAGCGACCGTCGCGCGCGACACCGCGGGCGCGCAGACACCGCGGATCTCGTCGTCCCTGACGGCGGAATTTGTGCTGGCCGGCAGCGCCTCGAGCGGGCTTGCGCTGCCGGCGCCGCTCGCGGCGGTCGTAGCGGAAAACGTTCCCGACGGCACGCGGACCCGGGGCATCCTGCCGAAGGACAGCGCCGAACAGTACGAGCTCGCGTTCTGGGACTCGATCAAGGACAGCGAGCACGCGAGCGATTACGAGGCTTACCTGAAGGTGTATCCGAACGGTCGCTTCGCGGCGCTCGCCCGCGCGCGCATCGAGCGCCTGCGCGCGGCCGCGCCGAAGACCGACACGCCGGCGAAGGCGCCGGCAGCGCCGAAAGCGGAGACGCCGGCGAAGCCTGCGGCGCCCGCAGCCGCGCCGCGGACACCCGCCGTGCCCGAGCGTGCGTCTCCGGCTCCCGCGCCACAGGCGGCGAAACCCGCGGCCCCGTCGCAGCTGAAGGAAATCAAGGACTGCCCGGCCTGTCCCGCGCTGGTCGAGTTGCCGCGCGGCGAGTTCGGCATGGGCAGCAACACCGACGATCCGTCGGAGCGGCCGGCGCACCGCGTCACGATCGGGCGCCCGTTCGCGATCGGCAAGTACGAGGTCACGAACGAGCAGTGGGCCGCGTGTGTCGCCGCGGCCGCGTGCGCGAAGCTCGCGGGCGACGACGCCGCGATGAAGAACGCGCCGGCGCGTGACCTGAGCTGGAACGACGCGCGGCAGTACGTCCAGTGGCTGAGCAAGACGACCGGCAAGTCCTACCGGCTGCCGACCGAGGCCGAGTGGGAGTACGCAGTCCGCGGCGGCACCGCGACCCGTTACTGGTGGGGCGCGCAGATGGCGCCCGGCAAGGCGAACTGCAAGGACTGCGGCGAACCGTGGAACCAGGACGGGCCGGCGAACGTCGGCTCGTTCGCGCCGAATCCTTACGGGCTGTATGACCTGAACGGCAGCGTCTGGGAGTGGGTCGCCGACTGTTGGCACAGCACGTACAAGGGCGCGCCGGACGACGGGCGCGCGTGGGACGAGGCGAACTGCCGCGCCCGCGTCATCCGCGGCGGCTCATGGCGCGAAGGGGCCGACTACATGCTGGCGTCGACGCGCTTCAAGTACGACGCCAGCGTGCGCCACTCGCAGAACGGCTTCCGCGTCGCGCGCGACATGGACTAGGCACCGGGCGTTCAGCCTCCGCGCGCCCGCGTCGTGATCTGCACGAAATCGGCGCGGATCTTGTCCGCGCCGTGTTTTTCGGCGATCTGCTGCAGCCGCTCCTCCACCGCGCGCAGGTAGTCCGGGCGCGCTTCGTACTCGGGCCGCAGCGTGTCGAACAGCGGCTCCGGCGTCGTCACCAGCACGATCAGCTCGGTGCCGAAAGGCTTCGAGATCGTCCATTGAGCGAGCGTGCCGATCTCGGCCGAGTAGCGCGGCGGCGCACGGTTCGCCGTCGCGCGCGGGCTCGGCACGAGGTGGGCGACGTTGCCGTCGAGCACGTAGTAGTCGACGTTCACGTAGGACTCGTACGCGGGCGTCGTCACGTCGATGACGAGGCGATCGCCTTCGGTCAGTTCGCGGCGGTTTGCGTCCATGCGCACCGACGCCTCGCCGCCCGCCTGCTGGTTCGCCGCCCAGTAGCGGCCGAAGGTCTCGAGGATCGGGCATTTCTCGTCGGTGACCGTCTGCACGTCGGTCTTCAGCGTTGCGACGCCGGGAATCGCGCCGAGCGCGTCACGCAGTCGCGGGACGCCGAAACTGCCGGGAAGATAGCCCTGCACGTTCAAGGTCGTGCCGTCGACCGACGCGGTGAAGGCGGAGCACGGCACGCCCGCGAGCACCGGTGTGACGGCGGCGAGCGACAGCGGCGGGGGTTCGGGCGGCTCTGCGGCGGCGGGAGGTTCGGCCGTCGCGGACGGGGCTTCGACGGGCGGGACGTCCTCCTCGGGGACGACCGCAGGCGGTGCCGAGCCAGGGCCGAGCGTGCCGGACGGTTCGCGGAGATAGAGCAGCGCGAGCGCGACGAGCGCGACCGCGGCGACCCCGACGATCCCCGCTGCCGCCGGCGTCGTGACGCGACGCTCGGGGTTCATGCCGGCGAGGAACTGCGCGACGGTGGGGGTGCGCGCTTCACGTTCGAACGCGAGTGCGTTGCGCAAGGCCCGCCATTGCCGCGCCGGCAGCTTCTTCGGGCGTTGCGGGCGGAGAGCGGCCGCGCGCGCCTGCGTCGCCGGCAACTGGCCGAACGGATGCGCGCCGGTCAGCAACTGGTAGGTGATGCACGCGAGCGCGTAGATGTCGTCGCGCGGATCGGGTTCGCGGTGTTCGAGGATTTCCGGGCTCGCGTACGCAGGCGTGAGGCCGCCGAGCGTGCCCGCGTCGAACACCGTCGCTTCCGCTTCCTCTTCCGAGCGGCGGAAAACGCGCGCGATGCCGAAGTCGATGATCTTGACCTGGCCCTTGTCGGTGACGAAGACGTTCGCCGGCTTGAAGTCGCAATGGACGAAGCCGCGCTCGTGCGCGTACGACAGCGCGTTGCCCATGCCGACGATGATCGGCAGCGCCTCCGGATACGCCAGACCGTGGAAATCGGGCGCGCGCAGCCGGCGGCTCAGCGGCTGTCCCGACAGGTACTCCATCGTCAGATAGACCATCGAGCCGTCGCGGTCGAAGTCGTACACGGTGACGATGTTCGGATGCGCGAGCGTCTGCGCCTTGCGCGCCTCGCGCTGCAGCGCGATCAGCGATTTCGGATGGCCGCGGAACTGGACGTTCAGCACCTTGATCGCGATGTACGGGTTGCGGTCGGACGCTTCGAGCTTGCGCAGGTCGAGCGCCTTGTACACCGTGCCCATCCCGCCGAAGCCGAGACATTCCTCGAGCAAGAAGCGGCCGTTGACCGTGTCGCCGACGCCCTTGACGCGTTCGGGTTCGGCGGCGGCGCCCGGCGTAGCCGCCGGGCCCGGCGGGGTGGCCCCGCGGATCAGCATCCGCGTCTGGTCGTCGTTCTCGCCGTGCCCGGGGCCCGCGAGGTGCTCGATGCGGCGATGCACTTCGGCATAGACGTCGGGCGGCAGCGGCACTTTCGTGTGCTCTTCGCTGAGGATTTCGAGCAGGCGCGCCGAGTCGCTGCGCTCGGCCGCAAGCGCCTGATCGACCTGCGCGAAGAACTCGTTCGGAGAAAGACCGCCGGCCTGAAAGGCATGCAGCGCGTGTGAAAGGCTCGCCATGCGCTTCCCCTCAGCCGGCCTGGAATCTCCCGGGCTCGGACTCTCGTTCGCTGCGGATGACGAGGACGAGCCGGGCGAGCGCGGGAGTCGGACGATATGTGCGTCGCGGCGTGAAGTCGGACGAAGGGAGCAACCGCGGCGTCACCAGCATGGATTCCTCAATCGGGGTTCAAGAAAAATATAGTCCATCTCGAACGGCTTGGCCGCGGCGCGGAAAGCGACCGGAAGTGCGGAGCCGGGCGGAGCCGGCCGAGCGCGGTGGCGGACCGGACGCGGGGGCCGGACGGCGGCTGGTGCACACGTGGGCGGAAGAGGTGTTTGCATTTTGCGGACAGGAGTACCGCAAGATGTTCGGCGTTGCCCACCAACGCAGTCGCCCTTGCCTCCGGCCGTCGCGTCCTGAATTCGGTGCGATCAGAATTAAAGTCAATAAAAATCAAGTGCATACGGTGTTTGCAGAGCGACCCTCCGCGCTCTGGCACGCTCTCTGCGATAGGACTGTCGAGCGCACCGAAGTGCTCGAATCAGACCCCCAACCCAAACGACGTACCAGGAGAACCGAGATGAAAACGCTGACGATCAAGGACCTTTCGATCACCGAAGAGCTGGGCCACGACGCGATGAGCGAAGTGCGCGGCGGCATGAAGCTCGCGCATTACTACCCGTGGTATGGCTACTCCGACAGCTCCGTGAAGAACTTCTCGTTCGATGCCGCCCAGCAGATCGACCAAGGACAGCAGGTCGTGACGGACGTCAACAAGAACGTCGCGGTGCTCGGCGGCATGGCGTCGCCGTCGGTGCCGGTTACTGCGACGCAGCACGCCGACATCACCAACAACGTTACCTTCTGATTTCCCTCGGGCGCGGAGGCCGGGCGCCTCCGCACCGCCCGACGATTCCAAATTCCTCCAGGAGAACTGCAATGACCACACTGACGATCACCGACCTTTCGATCACCGAAGAATTGGGCCGCGATGCGATGAGCGATGTGCGCGGTGGCATGAAGATGGCGCACTACGGCCTGTACCCGTGGTACGGCTCCTCCGACAGCTCCGTGAAGAACTTCTCGTTCGATGCGGTCCAGCAGATCAACCAGGGCCAGCAAGTCGCAACGAACGTCAACACCAACGTCGCCGTGCTCGGCGGCATGGCGTCGCCGTCGGTGCCGGTCACCGCGACGCAGCACGCAGACATCACGAACAACGTGACGTTCTGACGAAGCGACCGCAGGGGCGGCGGCTTTCCGCCTGCCCCTGTCCCGACCTCCCCCCGCCGATGCCGTCCGCGACGATGCGAACCGTTGGAAAGCTGCCGAGCGACACGGACCGCCGGAACCGCGTGTCCCGGCCCCGGTCGAATTTCGGTGGACCTGCGGGTCCGGCGGAAGCGGGAGGACGGGGAATGCGAAACACGGCGATCATTCCCGAATCCGATGGCCCGGTAACGGCCTATCTCGAAGTGACGGGGAGCGGCAAGGTGTTCCCGCTGCACGATGAAGTGGTCATCGGCCGGGAAGCGCAGGACTCGCTCGCGTCCGACCGCTTTCTGTGCATTCCGGACCACACCGTCAGCCGCCGCCACGCGCGCGTGTGCCTCTCCGGCGCCGAGTATTTCATCGAGGACCTGCATTCGTTCAACGGCACCTTCGTCGGCGGCGAACGGCTGACGCCGGGCACGTGGCATCCGCTGCACGACAGCGACGAAGTGTCGGTGTCGTCCGCGCAGCTCGTGTTCCATTCGCTGCTCGTCCCGGTCCGCGAAAGCCAGCCGACGGTGATCAAGCAGACCGTCGACGCGACGCAATACGCGCGTCCGCTGGAGACGCCGGCCGATGACGGCGAAGGCGACCCGGAGGTCACGATCCGCAAGCTGCACGCGATGGCGCAGGTCGGCATCGCGCTCGGCGCGGTGACGGATTCCGCGACGCTGATCGAGAAGATCATGAACCTGATCTTCGAGCTGTTCCCGCTCGCCGAGCGCGCGTTCATCCTGCTCGCGAAGAACGACGGCGAAGCGCCGGTTCCGGTCGCCGCGCGGCGGCGCGACGGCACCATCGAGGACCCGGCGTCGGTGCGGATCTCGCGCACGATCGTCGACGAGGTGCTGAACAGGAAGCTGTCTATCCTTTCCGTCGACACCCTCGCCGATCGGCGTTTCGGCCGCCAGGAATCGATCATCGCGCAGGCGATCCGCAGCGTGATGTGCGTGCCGCTGCTGCTCGAAGGCGACGTGCTCGGCCTGGTCCAGGTCGACACGTCGTCGGACCCCTACGCGTTCAAGGGGCCGGACCTCGAGATGCTCACCGGCGTGTGCGCCGAGATGGCCGTCGCGCTGAAGAACTTCCAGCTCTACTCCGACATCGAGCGCCTCCTCGACGGCTTCGTCCGCGCGTCCGTGCAGGCGATCGAGGAGCGCGACCCGGTGACCGCGGGGCACTCGTTCCGCGTCGCGAGCTACGCCGAAAACCTCGCAAAAGCCGTCGATCGCGCCGATGGCTCCGAGCTGCGCGCGGTCCGCTTCACCGGCGAGCAGTTGCGCGAGATCCGCTACGCCGCGCTGCTGCACGATTTCGGCAAAGTCGGCGTGCGCGAGCACGTGCTGCGCAAGGAGAAGAAGCTGCACCACGCCGAGATGCGGCGGCTCGAGCAGCGCTTCGAATACGCGTGCGCGAGCCTCGAACGGCAGGCGTACCGCGCGCTCGCCGAGCGGCACTGCGAACACGGGCTCGACCTCGCGGCGTTCCGCGACGAAAAGCGGCGCCTCGACGAGCGGCTGCGCGACGAGTTCGCGCGGCTCGACGGCTTCCTCGCGACGATCCGCCGCGCGAACGAGCCGGCGATTTCGCGGACCGAGCGCCTGCCCGAGCTCGACGCGATCCTCGACTACCGCTTCGAGGACGCGGCGGGCGGCCGCGTGCCGCTGCTCGACGCCGAAGAGTTCCTGGCGCTCAGCGTCGCGAAGGGCTGCCTGACCGCCGACGAGCGCAGGCAGATCGAGGCGCACGTCGCGGACTCGTATTCGTTCCTGATCCTGATCCCGTGGACGCGCGACCTCGCCGGCGTGCCCGCGATCGCGCACGGCCACCACGAAAAGCTCGACGGTTCGGGTTACCCGACGGGGTTGCGCGGCGCGCAGATCTGCGTCCAGACGCGGATCCTTACCATCTGCGACATCTACGACGCGCTGACCGCCGGCGACCGGCCGTACAAGAAGGCGGTGTCGCTCGAAGCGGCGCTCGACCTCCTCGACGCGGAGTGCCGCGCGGGGCACCTCGACCCCCGGCTGTTCCGCGTGTTCGTCGAATCGAAGGCGTGGGCCGCGGCCTGACGCCTTGCACCTGACCCCGGAGCGAACGATGCTGCGCCAACCGACCCTCCCGTCCGTCCTGCAACGCCGCGCCCCCGTGCCGCGGAACGCCGGGAGCGACGGCTACCGGGGCGGGTGCGCGCCGTCGCGCACGGTCCGCTTGGCGCTCGCCGGCCTCGCGGCGACGCTGCTCGCCGGCTGCGCCGGGCTGGTCGACGTGCCCGAGCACGCGCGGCCCGAGACGCCCGAGAAGACAGCGTGGTCTCGCCCGGCGGTGTTTGCCGCGGACACGATCGCGCCGGACTGGTGGCGCGCGTTCGGCGACCCCTACCTCGACGGGCTCGTCGACCGCGCGATCGCCGGCAACTTCGACGTCAAGATCCTCGCCGCGCGCATCCAGGTTGCGAACGCACAGATCGACGAGGCGCGCGCCGGCGCGCTGCCGACGCTCGACATCGGCGCGGGCGCGAGCTTCGAGAAGACCACCGGCGAGAAATTCTCGAAGACGTTCAACCTCGGCACGCAGGTGAACTGGGAGGTCGACGTCTGGGGCAAGGTCGAGAAGGGCGTCGAGGCGCAGACCGCCGAATACCGCGCGACCGAGGCCGACTGGCGCGCGGGCTATCTCGCGCTGGTGTCCGATGTGTCGTCGACCTACTTCCAGATCCTCCAGCTCGACGAGCAGATCGACCGCCAGCAGCGCGCGCTCGAGCGCAGCCGGCTGATCCTCGACACCTACACCGCGATGCACGGCCAGGGGCTGATCCCGAAGACGCAGGTGCTGCGCCAGAGCGCCGAGAACAACCGGCTGACGCACGACCTGATCGAGCTGCGCCGCGCTCGCGAGCTCGCGGGCCACGCGCTCGCGACGCTGCTCGGCGTGCCGGCCGGCGAATTCACGGTACCTCCGGGCCACCTGCAGGACCGCGTCCTGTTGCCGGCGGTGCCGGCCGGGCTGCCGTCGGAACTCCTCGGCCGGCGGCCCGACATCGTCGCCGCCGAATTCCGCGTGCTCGAAGCGTACGACCTCGTCGGGCAGGCGAAGCTCGCGCAGCTGCCGTCGATCAGCCTGACCGGCCGCGCCGGCACGTCGAGCTTCGCGCTCGGCGACCTGCTGAAGTCCTTCACGTTCGGCTTCCTGCCGAGCATCAACATCCCGGCGTTCGACCCGGGCATCAAGGCGCGGCTGAAGACGAGCGAGGCGCAGACGAAAGTCTTCGAGCACGAATACCAGCGCACCGTGATCGGCGCGTTCGAGGAAGTCGAGAACGCGCTGACGAATCTCGACGCGCACAAGCAGCAGCGCCTCGAGTTGCAGCAGCAGATCGAGCAGTTGCAGGTCGTCGCGGAGCAGATCGCCGCGCAGGTGCGCGAAGGCGTCGTGTCGCAGCTCGAAGTGTTCGAGACCGAGCGTTCGCTGTTGTCGGCGCAGCTCGCGCTGCTCGCGAACCACCAGCAGATCCTCGCCGACACGGTGACGCTGTACAAGGCGCTCGGCGGCGGCTGGCCCGTCGTCGAGGTCGCGAACGCGCCGCGATGAGCGCGCGAGCCGCGGGTCGCGTCGAAGGGCGCGGCGCGGGCCGATCGTTGACGAGCAGCGGAACGAGGCGTGCATGACGGTATCCGAACATGACCGATGACGGCGCGTTCATCGCCGAAGCGAGCGCTGCGGCGGGCCGGGAGACTTCGGTGCTCCTGCGCGCGGTGTCGCACCCCGAATTCGGCGACATCCTGATCGACGCGACGCCGTTCGCGGTCGGGCGCAACGAGTTGCCGTTCGCGTCGTACGACAAGGACGTCGTCGCGGCGCTGTCGCGCCGGCACGCGCGGATCTTCTGGGAAGGGGGCGAGCTGTACGTCGCCGACCTCGGCAGCAAGAACGGCACGAAGGTCAATGGCGCGGCGGTCGCCGAGAGCGCGCGCCGGCTGCACGAGCGCGACGAACTGCGCTTCGGCGACCTGTTGACGTACCGCGTCAAGCTGCTGCCGCGCGCGCGGACGGCGCGCAAGGCCGGCACGTTGCTGAGCCTGACGCTCACGCCCGAGCGCGACGACCTGCTGCTCGAACCGATCGTCATCACGCGCTTCCCGTTCCTCGTCGGCAAGATCGACGACGTCTTCGCGCGTTACAAGGACGCCTATCCGCACCAGGTGACCTACGTGTCGCGGCGCCATGCGCACATCTTCCTGAAGGACGACGTGCCGTTCGTCGAGGACCTCGGCAGCACGAACGGGACTTTCGTCGGCGGCACGCGGCTCGACGAGCGCGCGGTCGAGCTGCACGACGGCGATGTGCTCGCGTTCGGCGGCAGCCACTTCGTCTACAAGGTCGCTCTGCAGCGCGAAGTCGAGACCGAGCCGACGCTGACGCGCTTTCGCCCGCCCGCGCCGGCCGCGGATGCCGGCAACGCCGACAAGACGACCTTCGTCGCGGCGCCGGACTCCTTCCTCGACATCTTCTGTCTCGCGCCGCCGCCCGCGGACGAAGCGCCGGCCGAGTCGGCGGCAAAGGGCGACGACGCGGCCCGCCCCGCGCCGCAGCGCCAGCGCCGCGCCACCGTGTTCGCACGCGAATTCGGCCGGGCGTTCGCCGGCGACGACCGTCGCGCCGGCCGTCGCGCGCTGAAGTGGGGCGTGCCGGTTCTCGCGCTGGTCGCCGCGGCCGCCGTCGGGCTGCGGTTCGCCGGCAACGACGAGCGCGAGCTCGAGGCGCTGGTCGCCGACGGCGACTATGCGCGCGCGGCCACCGTCGCCGACGCGCAGCTCGCAAGCGATCCGGACGACGCCGGGGCAAAGACGATCGGCGCGGACGCGATCCTGAAGGCGAAGCTGCCGGAGTGGATCGGCGACATCGAAGACGGCAAGTTCGACGTCGCCGCCGCTTTGCTCGCCGACATGAAAGCGCGGGTGCCGCACAACGCGGAGGCGCAGGCGCTGCTCGGCGAACTCGACTGGGTGGCCGACATCGAGCGCTTCGTCGCCGAACGCGGCGGGCCGGACGCGCCGATCGACATCTACG